>CAYMXF010000117.1:6807-9479 GCA_964393935.1 uncultured Planctomycetaceae bacterium | reverse complement strand
CTTGATCGCGGATGAATGCGCAGTTTCATCCATCATGCTCGGCTCGCGCAACACACCGACCCCGGTGTCTTTCGACGCGGGGGGCTCTTCGCCCGAGTCGGTCATCTGCTCTCCGGTCTGGTGATCGTCACTCAGTTCCTCGGCGGGCGTGTCCGCTACCACCTGGAGCGCAAAGGAAATCGCGGTGCCCAGGTTGGCGGCGCGGTCGAGGGCGTCCACCCGGAAACGAATCTCATGGTCGAGCGTGTCTTTCCGCAGTGTGTAGGTGACCGAATCTTCGTCAGCGAGGTCGCGCTGAAGCTCGACCGCTTGTTGATCGTCGCCGGTGAAGTCCGTCAACATCCCGACACGGACCGGGTATTCGTTCAAGTGATAGTCGGCGGCCTTCCACGAAATCGTCACCTTATCGCCGACGTGATACCAAGTCTGCTCCGGTTCGATCGCGACCGTGACCTCCGGTAGCGTCGTGTCGACGTGGTAAACGCGCTCGGGCAGCGGCAGCGAGTGCAGCGCCGGCTCCTGACCGGGGCCGACAAAGCGGATGCCGTAATCGCCGTCGTCTTCGACCTCGAACGGGAAGAACGACTGCTCGCGTCCGAAATACCCCGCCTTGTTCCAGTGGAACCCGTTGTTGTCCGTCCACCAGATCGCGACGCGCGGCATCTCCTCCGGCGTATAGCCTTCGGGCCGGCGAATCATCACGACCTTTTCTTTGGTGAAGTAGTGCAATGGATCGCCGGACTTGACCTTCGGCTCGGGAGTCAACTCCTGCGGCGGCTTCACGTAGCTCGGCGCATCGTACGCCCACTCTTGATAGGTGTTCGGCGGATCGAACGGCGCCTCCGCTTCGGCGTGAGGCGTGCGATCCTTCTTTGCGAAAGGGTTAGACATCTTGCTGCAAGCCGTACTCGAGATCGCCGAAAGGAAAATGGCCAGCATCCACTGCGTTCGTGCATATCGCGACATGAGAATCATCCTTGCGTTGATGGCGATTCGTAAAAATTGGTTGATCGGTTCGGTCGGAGGCGATGGCCATCTCCCGTGGTTAGGGTGGAGGCGGGCTACCTGCAACGGCGGTATCAACCTCCTCCCAACCGCGGCTTTATCGACCCTGTCTTGGCCGATCGTTAATGCGCTACAAAGAGATAGGTGCGACAGGCAAGAGGCGTCTAGGAAACGCGCTGGACAACCCGTCGAAAAAAACGAGAACCGGCGGTTTCAATATTGAAATCAGGGGTTGAGCACCTCGTGGGGGCAGGAAAGAGGTTACGTTCTGGGTGCGGCATGAGGCCGAGGATGCGTCCGGTGGAGTCGGTGAGGCCGGCCACGTTTCCAATGCTGCCATTGGGGTTGTCTGGAAAATCGGGGGGTGTTCCATCGGGACTGACGTATTTCAGTGCGATTCGGTTGGCGGCCCGCAAGCGAGCGAGCGAAGCTTCCCCTCCGGCCGGGAGGAGCTTGCCTTCTCCATGAGCGACGGGAAACTGGAAGACCGCCTCGGCGTCCAGGAACGCGCAGTTCGGTGACTCTACCCGTACAGTGACCCATCGATCTTCGTAGCGCCCGGAGTCGTTGAGCGTCAGCGTGCAGGGCACTCCGCAGTCTGTCCCGGGGAGTAGCCCCATCTGCACGAGAACTTGGAACCCATTACAAATTCCCAGCACAAGCCCACCTTGATCGACGAAGGCACGCAGCACGTCGCCCAGATGATGGTTGAGCTGGTTGGCGAGAATCTTTCCGCTGGCAATATCGTCGCCGTAACTGAATCCGCCGGGGAGGGTGAGGACCTGGTAATCGAAGATCGCCCTTGGGTCTTTCACGATGCGATTGACATGCAAGAGGTCCGCACGGGCGCCGGCTTGTCGCCAGGCGAACGCGGTTTCCTCGTCGCAGTTGATTCCGGCCGCGCGAAGCACCAGGACGCGAAGGTCGCTCATGCGGAAAGTCTAGCGGTTCCAAGGCGTGAGGGAATGGGCTTTAGAAGTTCTCGCTCTTTGACATCGCTTTGGAGCACACGGAGAATGGCGCAACAACATTATGCGTAACCCGGTTTTTCATTCGACAAAGCTAATAGGCGTCGTCACGTTCGGCGCCCTGGCAACTTGCCGGCCGGCCGAATCTACGACGCCGTCGTCCGCGCCGGAGATGCCGCGCCGCATTATTTCCATCTCGCCCAACTCAACCGAGATCATCGCGGCCCTCGGTGCCGCCGACCGCCTCGTCGCCGTGAGCGATTTTTGCGTGTGGCCGGAGCAGGTCAAAAAGCTCCCGCACATCGGAGGCCTCTTCGACGTCAACCTCGAAGCGGTACTCAAGCTTCAACCCGATCTGATTGTCCTCCGCGGCCGGCAGAAAGGTATCGAACAGCTTTGCGAGACCGGCGGCATCCGGCTGTTCCGCGATCGAACCGAAAGTCTCAATGACATCTACAAAACACTCGATGAACTTGGCGATGTCCTCGGTTGTCCTGACAAGGCCATCGCCGCCAAGCGGCGGATGCGGGACCGGCTCGCGGCCATCATTCGAGCCGTCGAAGGCCGGCCCCGCCCCCGCGTACTGATGACCATTGCTCGCAATGCCGACTCGGTGACGTCCGTCATGGTCGGCGCTCGCGGCACGTTCGTTGATGATATGATCACAGCCGCCGGCGGACAGAACGTCTTCGGCGACCT
>CAYMXF010000117.1:0-6707 GCA_964393935.1 uncultured Planctomycetaceae bacterium | reverse complement strand
GCCAAGCTCGCCCGGCAATTCCATCCGGAGGCGAAGTTTGACTGACGCCGCCCCCGCCATTCTCGCCGCCGAGGCCGTCACCTGCGGTTTCCCGCAGCGCCCCGACTTCCTGAAGCCCGTATCGCTTCAGATCGCAGGCGGCCAGTGCTGGGGCATCATCGGACCCAACGGTGCGGGAAAGAGTACGCTCCTTCGCCTCTTTGCGGGGTTGCTCGCGCCGACCTCCGGTAGGCTTCTCTTCGAGGGCCGCCCGCTGACACGTGTCGGCCTCCGCGAGCGCGCTCGCCGAATCGCTTTTCTTCCGCAAAGCCCTCCGCGCGACATGGCCATGTCCGCCCGCGATGTCGTTCTCCTGGGACGTTATCCACACCGTCAGTTCGGTCTCTTTGAAAGCGCCGCGGATTTTCAGCTCACGCGGCGCGCGATGATGACAACCCAAACCCTCGAGTATGCCGATCGCCCGATCTCGACGCTCTCGGGCGGTGAGGCCCAGCGCGTACACATCGCCGCCGCGCTGACTCAAGAACCGATCTTGCTCCTGCTGGATGAACCGACGGCGGCACTGGATCTCTATCACCAGCTTTCTATCTTCGGGATCCTCCAGGAACTGACCCGCCAGTCTGGATTGGCCGTCGTCGTCGTCACGCACGATCTGAATCTCGCCGCCCGATTCTGTACGCATGTTCTTCTGTTGGACGACGGAACGACGATCGCATCAGGACCGCCGAATACGGTCATCACGCCGCAAGTCCTCGAACCCGTGTATGAAGTCAAGTTGGCCGCCGTGAAGGCGGGCGGCGAACCGGGCTGGATCGTGCCGATCGCGCAGGACGTAACGCGGGGAAAGCCATGAGACTGCTTGACCGCCGTCGTTACGTCAGCTATCTGGCCATCGGGGCCGGTCTTTTTCTTTGCATGTTGGTCCTAAGCCCCGGCATCGGCAACCAGTCAAACTCCGTCGGCGTCATCGACGCATGGCGAAGTTTCTTTCATCGGAGCGATCAACTGCAACCGCCGCTGGAGTACCAGATCGGCTTTCGCCTGCGCCTGCCGCGCACGTTGCTCGCCCTCGAAGCCGGCGTCACGCTCGCCCTCTGCGGCGCAGTCTTCCAAACGCTCTTTCGCAATGCCCTTGCGACTCCCTATACGCTCGGCATCGCCAGCGGCGGCTCGCTCGGCGCGCTGATTGCGATTCGCTGTGGCATGGAAATCGTCTTTCTCGGCGTCTCCGGTGTCACCATGATGGCCTTCGCGGGAGCGATGGCGGTCATCGGCGTCGTCTTCCTTTTGACGCGCGGCACGCGCCGCCTCTCCACCAGCGAGTTGCTGCTCGCCGGTGTCACGCTCGGCATGTTTTGTTCGGCGATGATGATGCTCGTCACCTCCATGTCCAATGCCCGGCAGACTTTCGAGATTATCCGTTGGATGATGGGTTCGCTCGAGACGATCGGTCATCTGACCTGGACATCCAATCTCCCGCTCATGATCCCTGCCTGCGCCGCGTTGATTCTTTCCGCCCGTGCCCTCAACCAGTACGTCCTCGGAGACGAGCTGGCGACCGCGCGCGGCGTGAATGTCATCCGGTTACAGGCCGTCTGTATCTTTTGCGCTTCCTTGGCCACCGCCTGCGTCGTCGCCGTTTGCGGACCGATCGGTTTCGTCGGCCTCGTCGTGCCGCATGTCACCGCGCTGATCGTCGGCCGGGATTGCCGTATCCTGCTACCCATGTCCGCGATGCTGGGCGGCGTCTTTCTCGCGGCCTGCGACTGGATATCACAGCTCGCCATGGCCTGGACCGGTGCGCTCACCGGTCAGAGTCTGGCAGTCGTCGTCCTTCCGATCGGCGTAGTGACCGCCGTGGTCGGCGTGCCGATTTTTCTGGTCCTCTTACACCGCCGCGCGACTTGATCGGTTGCCCTTCGTCGGCGATTCGGATATCCTCGCAGACGGCCGTCGTTCGCCGGCCTGCTGTGGGTGGTTCGCGGTTCATGAGCCTAACTCGATCGAAATCCCGCCGTCGCGTTGTCATCATCTCAGGTTTGCTGCTCACCGTCATCGGCGTCTCCGCGGCGGTCGTCTACCTCAAAGAGGAGTACCCCAGGCGTCTGGCCGTCGTCAAACCCGGCGTGCTCTACCGCTCCTCTCAGCCGGAAACCGGACAGCTCGGGAATCTCGTCGAAACCTACGGCATCAAAACCGTGTTGATTGTGCGCGAAGGTACGAGTGACCACGTCCCCGATGAAATCGAATTTGCGAAGAAGCGCGGGCTCAATGTCGTGCATATTCCGGTCAAGAGCCGCGAGCGAGTGCCGGACGATCAGATCAAGCAGTTTTTTGAAATTGTCGATAACCCAGCGAATTACCCCGTCCTCATCCACTGCTCGGCGGGTCGCCATCGCACCGGCTATCTGTGCGCCCTCTATCGCATCGAACGGATGAGTTGGCCGGTCGATCAAGCCGTACGGGAGATGCTCTCCTTCGGCTTCGATACCACGGACCAATCGGTCGTTCTGGATCAGTTGAAATCTTATCAACCCGGCGCCTGGAAAAAGGCCTTCCCCGCTTCGTCGGCGGTGGGTCCAAAATCAGCGAGCAACAAGTCATGACGGTCCTGGTCCCTCGGATCTTGGCGCACGGTCGTTTTTCATTGGAGTCCGCCCTGGGCTCCGTTCGCATGTTGGGCGAGACTGGCGAGGGTCTCGACAAGAGCTGGCTGATATTCGGTCTCGCGGCGGAAGCGATGATCGCGGTCTGCATCGTCGCACAATGGCTCGCGACCCATCGGGCCGGACGGTTCGTGATTTCACCGTGGATGATCTATCTGGGAATCGCGGCGACGTTCATGCTGGCCGGATACGCCTGGTTCCAAGAGCAGTGGCTGTTCTTGCTCAGCCAGCTATTGAGCGCGCTAATCGGTCTGCGCCTGCTGGGCGGGTCGCGCGAGGCGTCCGTTCCCCCTCAAAAAAGCGACGCGTCGAAACTCCCCGTCGTCGCCCCCGACTCGGCGGAACTGAAGCTCCCGCGCAAGGACCCGTCCTCGGGCATCACGTCTTCGACTCGCGTTAAAGATAAGACCGTATCGTAGCGAAAACGGCTTAACGGGCAAACCCGTTAGAGTCCACCCTGGGCGCTCGCAAGGAGCGTTGCCGCCACTCCGCAACTCAGTATGATGAGCCTGATCGACCGGCCCCTCTCGGGCGGCAGGGCAGCGTCACCCCGTCGGAGGCGGCCCCCGTAAGATTCACCTACTCAAGCGCACGGGCAACGGAGATCGTCTCGATGGCTGACCAACCGGAGGCTTTCACTCGTGTCCTCGTCGACCGGTCTCTCACTGATAGCGGATGGAACCTCCTCGAACAAGTCGCAGCCTAAAACACTATGTCACTCGAAACTACACTTTCCGACATCACGACCCGCCTTCGCCAAGGAAAATTCCCGAACGAGCAGGCGATTTCACAGGGCATCGTTCTGCGCGTATTTCAGGAACTCGGGTGGGACACCTGGGATACCAACGTCGTCTGGCCTGAATACCAAACCGGCGAAGGACGTGTGGATTTCGCGCTATGCCATCCGCCCTCGAAGCCGGCGGTATTCACTGAGGTGAAACAGCCGGGCAAAGCCGAGGACGCTGTGCGCCAAGCGCTCGAATACGCCTTCCACGCGGGAGTTACCTTTGTTGCGCTGACCGATGGCAGAACGTGGAGTTTCTACCTGCCAGCGGAACAAGGCAGCTACGAGGATCGGCGCGTTTACAAACTCGACCTTTACGAGCGACCGCCCGCAGAGGCTATGGAAATTCTTCACCGCTACCTCGCGCGCGCCAGAGTTGAATCAGGAGAGGCGCTGGAAGATGCACGAAACGAATACCGCAGCCGTAATCGCCGCTCGCAGGCCAAAACTGCCATCCCCGAAGCGTGGCGCGAAATGGTAGAGAAGGGCGACGAACTTCTTGTGGAGATGTTGACGAGCGCCGTTGAATCTAAGGTTGGCGTTCGACCGGATGCCGACGATGTTGCGGACTTCCTTGTCGCTCTGGGCAAGCCAGTCACCCTCCAGGCACAACGCGGCAGCACAACTCAGCCGGTTGCCGAAGTCTCCCCACGTCGAACTTCAAAGCGCACGACATCGGAGTCTGATCGAACTGAATGCACTGAGGTCGCCGCGACGCCTCGTATTCCGCTGCGAACAAAACCCGAGTCGGATCGAAAAGGAGAATTGGTTGTCCTCGGCAAAACTTACCCTTATCAGAATGCCAAGGAAGCGCTGGCCATTGTCCTTCGAGAACTGGCAAAAAAAGACGCCACCTTTCTTGAACGCTGCTCTCGACATCCCGATGCCCATGGTCGCACACGTCGCTACATCGCTCGAACGGCGGAGGAACTTTACCCAGATCGAGAAGATTTCCGTGGTATGCGCGAATCGTTGCCAGGCGGTTGGTTCGTCGCCACGCACATGAACAACGTACTGAAGAAAACCATTATTCGTCTTGCGACTGAAGTCGCCGGGTTGTCGTTCGGCAAGGATGTGATAGTGGATTTTTGAACCAAAAGATGCTCGAACGCATCCTCAATGCCAGGAACAACGAAGGCGAGTGGGTCGCGGACTTTTTCTGCGGCACCGGCACTACCGCCACCGTGGTTGAAAAAACCGGCCGCGATTGGATTGCCACCGACCTCGGCACGTTCGCCCTTCACACCACCCGCAAGCGCCGCATCCAGTCGCAATGCGAATCGGAGGTCATCACGATGGAGCGCCGGATCATCGGCCCGTCCGCGAAACTCCCGCACGAACTCGGAGAATCGAAAAAATGAAGTTGGCCAAGAACGCAAATGCGTGAATAATATGCAAGGTTAAGAAGGGTTGAAAGTGAGAAGAGTATGAATGGCAACGCGGCGGAGACATTCGAAGAGTTGCACATCTATCAACGCGCCCGCGAACTGACCAATGCGGTCTACGAGCTGACGCGTGACGCGGCGTTCTCCCGCGACCACGGCCTGGTGGACCAGATTCGCCGCGCATCGGTCTCGATCTTGTCGAACATCGCCGAAGGCTTCGAGCGCGGCGCGGTCGCGGAGTTTGTTCAGTTCCTCTACATCGCCAAGGGCTCTTGCGGCGAAGTCCGGGCGCAGCTTCAAATCGCCGCCGATCAAAACTACATCGGTGCCGCCGACCGTGATCGCTTAACCGACCTGTGCCGGCGAATCAGCGGCATGATCTCCAACTTCATCGCCCACCTCCAGGGCTCCGGTTATCCTGGCGAAAAGACGTCCCGCCCTCGCCGACTTGCCGCCGTAGCCCGCCAGCGGGAACACGAAGCCATGCGCGCCGCACAACTTGTCAACATCCGCGCCGCCGAGCGCCGTGCAAGCGAAAACCAACCATGAGCCCCCCTTCTCACTCTTCTCACCCTTCCCACCCTTCTTCCGACTTCCGCATTCCGAATTGGAATTGTTGCGGCTCTTTGCGCCTCCTTGAGCCTCATTGTGGGGGAGCGGGGGGCTTTAGCGCGCGACCGCGTGGAGATGGGCATGGATCCCCGCCGCGGCGATCTTGCCTTGCTCCACCGCGTCCACGACCTCCGCCCCCTTGCTGATGCAGTCCCCACCGGCAAAGAGTTTCGCGACGCTCGTGGCCCCCGTCTTGGGATCGACGAAGACCTTGCTTTTATCAAGAGACAAACCGGGGACGGCCTTCAGTAAATCGAGCAGTGGTTCCTGACCCAGCGCCTTGACCACCATGTCCGCCGGGAGCGTGAAAGTCGAACCTGGAACGGTCTCCAGTTTGGCGGTTCGCCCTTCGCCCTTGGCCTGCGTGCGGAGAAACTCGACACCGGTTACTTTGCCGTTTTGTCCCACGAAGCGGGCCGGCGCGGCGGAGAATTCCCAAAGAACGCCGTCGGATTTCGATAGCTCGTATTCGTAGGCGAACGCCGGCATGGCTTCCGCGGAGCGCCGATAGGCGATCGTGACTTGCTCGGCGCCGAGACGCACGGCCGCCGTGGCCACGTCCACCGCCGTGTTCCCGCCGCCGATGACGATCATCCGCTTGCCGTACTTGCACTTCTCCAGCGGAAGCGTGTGCGTCTGGAAGATGAAATCCAGGGCCTCCCACACGCCCTCGAGGTTTTCGCCTTCGATGTGTAGCGGGGCGGTTCGCCCGAGCCCGACGCCAAGAAATACCGCGTCATAATCTTTGAGCATCTTCGCGATGCCCGCGCCGTCGACCGGGCTCTTAAGTCGAAGATCAATCCCCCCGATCTGCATGACCCGGTCCACCTCCGACAGGGCGAATTTCGTGTCGTACTTGTAGTAGGCGATACCGTAAGTATTGATGCCTCCGGCCATCTCTCGCGCCTCGAACACGGTCACTGCATGGCCGCGCTTGCGTAGCTCGTGCGCGCAGGTCAGTCCGGCGGGCCCGGAACCGATCACGGCGACTTTTCTACCTGTGGGCGGACCGGCTTCAAAAAAAGAGACGCCCTCTTCGGATGCGCGGTCGCAGGCGAAACGCTGCAACCGGCCTATCTGAACCGGCGCCTTGAGCAGCGTATTGTCGACGCAGGCCCCTTCGCAAAGCACCTCGGTCGGGCACGCCCGGGCACACGAACCGCCGAAGATATTGGCGTCGAGGATCGTCTCGGCGGCGCCCAGCGGGTTCTTGTGAAGAATCTGACGAATGAATTTGGGTACGTCGATGTGCGTGGGGCA
>CAYMXF010000116.1:0-9515 GCA_964393935.1 uncultured Planctomycetaceae bacterium | reverse complement strand
ACGTCTTCCACTTCGCGTGCAGCGGTCCGCGTCAATCGTGCGGCGTCATCGGCCTTGTTGTCCACCCCGGCCGCTTCATCGGCCTCCGCCTCGCGGAGCGTTTGCCTCAGCCACTCGTGAAGCTTTCGATTTCGTGAAACGATGTCGCCGAGCGTGCCTTGACCGACCGGACCATCGCTCGTAGCACCCGTCGATCCCCCCGCTACTGTTTTTCCTCGTGCCGGCCGCCTCTTTCCAGGCTCCGCGGGCACCGCCGGCTCAGCGCCCAGCGACATTCCTCGCTTCGTACGACCGTCAGTGAGCACCGACCGTAGGCTGTCAATCTCATTCGGAACGCTTCGACAAAGATCGTCCGCCTGGTCGAGTCGGCTGCGAAGCCCATCGATGCGGGCATCCATGACTCCGTAAAGCTGCCGGATGATTCCAACCAGTTGCCCGACCCGGGCCGTGTGCTGCTTGAGCAGTTCCAGCCGCTCTTCGGCGAGCGTGCCGGCTTCTCGAATGTCCCGCGTTTGCATCTTTGCCGCATCGCCGGCGGCTCCGAGATGAGCCACGACCGACGAGACAGTCCGTGACATTTCCGCCAGTGCCGCCGCCCGCGCGTTGGCTTCGTCGATGAGTTCTCGCGGCATCCGCAGCAGAGACTCCGCCCGTCCTTCGGACTCGCGGGCCTGTTGCAGGAGCCGTTCCGCCCGTTCCTGCGACTCGCCTTCGGTCCTTCTGGCTTCATCGATCAGCCGCGACGCTTCCGAACGGGCTAGCTCGATGAGTCGAGCCGCCTCGTCCTTGGCCTCGGCGATCAGCACCTTTGACGCGAGAATTTGCTCGCGAACCTGCTCGCGGTCCTTGCGTAGGTCTGACCGCAGGTCCTGAAGGTCGCGGCAGGTGTTCTCCGCCGTCGCGTCGGCCCGGCGGACGGTCGCCTCCGCTTGCTCTCGCATTTGCTCCACGAAGCCACGGGCTTCCGCTAACATGCCCGCGGCTTGCTCCTGAATTGTCGTCGCCGATGTCTGGGCGTGTGATTGGATTGCTTCGGACTGAGCCCTTGTCTCGTCCATGACCTGCTTGGCACTGTCCCGCGCGGCGGCGATCACCCGCCCGATCTGCTGCTCCGTCTGCCCGATTCGAGTACCGGCCTGTTCGACTTCCGCGCGAAATCCAAACTGTTTGGCGTTAATTTGGTTAAGCAGTCCGGCGACCATCTGTTTAAGCCCCTCAACGCTCTTGGCGGATCCGTGCTTGACCTGATCGCCTAACTCCATGAGTTCCTTACGAACCATGCCGGCCCGCCGGTCAATCTGCTGAAGCTGACCGCTGACGATGTTCTTGATCCCCTCCACGCAATTCGCTGAACCAGACTTGACTTGGTCACCCAATTCCACGAGGTCCTGACGAACGGTGCTTGCCCGCTCGTTGATTTGCGTCATGGCTTCGCGAAGTTCACCCAGCGATGCACCGCGTTGCTCGCGGAGCAGCACGGTCGCCTGACGCGCTTCGTCCATCGCCGCCTGACAGGTCCTCTGTAATTCGCGTGAAGCGGCCGTCATCTGTGCATTCACGCCCTGGGATTGGCCCTCGATTTCAGTTCCGATACGTGCCGCTTCCGCTATTCGATGGTCCAGCTCTTTCCGTCCGGCCTGAAGATCGGCAACGTAAACGCCCTTCAACTCATCGAGATTGTTTTTGAACACCGAGGTCTGCTCGGAAGCCCGTCTGATCGTCCCATCGACGGTCTTGAGCAGGGAATCGAGCTGTCGGCGATGATCCTCAACAAACGCGGCGAGGTCTCGCTTCGCCTCCCGCGCCTCCGCGACGGCATCACCAACGTACGCGCGCCGGGCGGCGGTCTCCGCGGAAAGCTCCTTTAACATGTCGGCCACCTCGGTCTTGGCGCTCACCAGCGACTCTTCGATCACCTTGCGCGAATGGTCAGAGGCGTTCATAGCCTCCCGCGCGCGAACTTCCAATTCCGCTCGTCGATGGTCCAGCTCTTTACGTCCGGTCTGAAGATCGGCAACGTAAGCGCCCTTCAACTCATCGAGATTGTTCTTGAACATCGAGGTCTGCTCTGTAGCCTGTTTGATCGTCCCATCGACGGCCTTTAGAAGTGAATCGAGCTGACGGCGCTGATCCTCAACAAACGCGGCGAGGTCTCGCTTCGCCTCCCGCGCCTCCGCGACGGCATCACCAACGTGCGAACGCTTCGTGGCGGCATCCGTGGAAAACTCTTTTATCATGCCGGCAAACTCGGTCTTGGCGCTCGTCAGCGATTCTTCGATCAACTTGCGCGAGCACTCAGACGAGTTCGCGGCCTCCCGCACGCGATCTTCCAACAAACGCACCGCTTCCTCCGCTTGCCGGGTCTCCACGATGATTCGTTGGGTTGCATTATGTTCTATAGGCTGCGTCTTGATGGTCACATTTGTGCGAGGTGAAGCGACGAAGGCCCGATTCTGTTCGACCACCTCCGCCACCAACGCGGCAGTGACCCTCTTTGCTGACCGGGTATAGGCCGCCAACAACGCCCCATCGCAAACTTGATTGATTAGACGTGGAATCCCGCCCGAGGCTCTGAACACGGCTTCCAAAGCCAAGCGGTCAAAAACGACCCGTCCCTCTGGAATCCCCGCCACCCGTAAACGGTGCGTGACGTACCCTTCCGTCAACTCTCGGGACAGCGCCTTCAGGTGAAAGCTACGAAACAGCCTCTGCTGAAGCTGTCGCATCTCCGACACCCGGAACGTTTCCTGAAGTTCCGGCTGCCCCAAGATCAGCACGGACATCAGCTTCGCATCGTTCGCTTCGAGATTCCCTAACAGACGCAATTCCTCGAACGATTCCGCCGTGAGGTGCTGCGCCTCGTCCACGATCACGACCGCCAGGCGGTCCCGGGCATACTGGTCCAGCAAGAATTCCTCCAACGCCCGGGACATCTCGGGGGCCGCCGCATCAGGTGCGATGCGGACGTCAAATTCCCGACAGATCGAAAAGAGCAGCTCGCGCGGTCCGACGCGCGTATTATGGACGACGGCGAATTTCGCCGAGCGTTCCAACCGCGACAGTACCAGACGGCTGATGAGCGTCTTTCCCGACCCGACCTCGCCGGTCAATAACGCAAACCCCTTGCGTTCCTGCGCGGCGTAGATCAGCGAGGCCACGGCCTCTTCGTGGTCCGGCGTGTTGAAGAAAAAACGCGGGTCCGGGGTGTTGTTGAAGGGGCTCAACGTCAAACCGAAAAAATCGCGGTACATATTCTGTTTGCTCCTAAACGTCGACGGAATGACGGCGCAGAGAGGTTCCTCAAACGAGAACGCCAATCGTCAGTCAGTTATCGGAAGTCGCGGAAAAACCCTTTGGCAATGCGCGCGTGCAACGACAAGGAGCGCGACAATTGCCGAACTGTCCGAGAATAATGCCTCGCGGCAATCGACCGAGAATCCGCCCGCTAAGCGTTCCCAGCCAGCGATTTATTCAGTCACTACGGCACCCACCCGATAAACCGCACGGCGAGAGACGAGGCAGCGGCCCGAGTCGGGCGGCGTGCCATCAAGAGTAGCGATTGGAAAGGATGAGATGCCGCGAATCGGCAAAAACTCCACGGATTCTCCCTCGCACGGTGCGTCCCCATCACTACGACGCGGCGCCGATCTATCGGCGCTGGCCATCGCACTCGGCATCATGACGGGGTGTGGGCCCTCCGACCGTGAGATCGATTCCTTCGTCCGCTCTTGGGAAACCTCCGTCTCCGCCGCCGATTATCAGATCCAGCCGCCTGACTCGCTGGAGATCAGCTCGGCTCAAGCCAAAGAGATTGACGGCGAAATTCAAATGGTTCGCCAGGACGGCAAGATTACACTCCGACTCCTTGGCGATGTGAAGGTTGCGGGCATGACTCCTGTCGAAATCTCCCGCAAGCTCGAATCGCTCCTGCATCGCTATTACGTTGATCCAGAGGTGAACGTCCGACTTCGGAGCGCCAACAGCAAGCATTATTACGTTTTCGGACAGGTCGGCCGCGAAGGAGCATATCCGTGCACCGGCCGCGATTCGCTTCTCAACGCGCTCTCCGCCGCTCAGCCAACCTTCATCGCCATGAAGTCTCGGATCAAGGTCATCCGCCCGAGTCAGGACGATGAGAAACGTCACGTCATGACCGTCAACGCCGAGCGGATCATGAAGAAGGGCAATCTCGAAGAAAACGTCTTCCTCCAGGAGGGGGACATCGTGTATGTACCGCCGTCTCCGCTCGGGTGGCTTGGTCTGCATTTCAAAGAACTGCTCCTGCCGATTCAACCCTCCTCGCAGATGATAACGACACCCATAACGACGGTGACTTCAGTAGACAATTTGCGAGGCCTGGGCACCAACGGCGAATAACGTGAAAGAATCACAGAGGTCCTAGCGGCATAACGGTTCGAGTACAAAGGACATGCAACACCACGTTGAAGAGTTTTCCGTCGCGGACGTCCGGCACACCCTGGCCGAGGTTTTGCGCGTCGTTTCCGGCCGCCGCTGGTACTTCCTCTTCCCGTTTTTTGCTGTCGCCACGATGGCCTTCCTCGCGTCCCATTGGGTTCCCCGAAAATACACCGCAACCACCGTCATCAAACGCGAACATGACCCCGTTCTGGCCGGCATGATGGGCCGCTCGTGGACGGAACCTTATACCGAGATTGGCCAGCGAATGGTCGCCGAACTCACCAACCCGATTCTCATCACACACGTCCTTGCCGACCTCGACCTGCCCGAGGGCTCGTCGCGATTCGACAACGGTGAACTAACGCCGGCCTCCCAGGAGGCACGCACCAAACTTGCCGATCTTGTCGCCCTCGGTCTGACGACCAAATCCTTAGAAGCTTCGCCCAACCGCGACGTCGTCTCCCTGAGTCTGGTCCTGACCGATCGGAGGCACCAGACCGACATCCTCCGTTGCCTCCGCGACAAGTACATGGCTCAGACGAAGAAGCGGACGATCGAGGTGCTCCGAGGCATGGAGGCTTTTCTCGTCAATCAATCCGAACGCAGCCGGACGGAACTCGCGGACTTGCAAAAGAAGCTCGTCGAGCTCGAGTTGAAATTCCCCGGCATCGATCCCGCCGCCACCGATCCAACGAAGGCGCAGGAAACGGCGCTGACGCTTGAAAAGGTCGACTTTGAGCGGCGGATCGAATCAGCCAAGACGCTGATCGAGCAATTGGCCGATCGGCTGGCCCATTCATGCTTGACGGCGAATGGCCCGCCTGACGGCCGCCCCGTACGGCTTCCGCAAGCGCCCAATACCCGCTATTTCGAACTCCGCCAACAGATTGAGAAGATCGAGCGAGATATCGCCGACGCAAAGGCCGTTCGAATGATGACGGATGCACACCCGGCGGTCATCGAGCTGAACCGATCGCTCGCCGTTCGCCGATTCGAGTTGGTGCAAACCCCCACGACGATCGATCGACGATCCGATGCGACGACGGCCATCTCCGCGAATACGCTCATGTTGGCCGTCCAAAACGCGGAGTTGCAGCTTTCGGAAGCCGAGGCCAAGCTCCAGACCGCCGAAGCCCGTCTGCACGAAATCTCCGATCGAGTCGCAAAGATTCAGGACGGTCGCGTCCTCGCCGCGGGGCAGCGCGACGAATACTTGGGCATTTCACAGAAGGCCGATCGGGTCCGTGAAGAATTGACGAGCTGGCAGCAGAACCTCGGCCCGATCCGCCGAGTGGTGACCCTTGAAAGCGGCAACCGCGGCATCCATTTCACAACGGTTCAGGAGATGGTCTCCGCCCCGCGCCCCAACTCGCCGGATGCGCTCATCGTCATCGTGGCGTGCCTGGCGATCGGAGTCGCCGTCGGCGGGTTGGTCGTTCTGCTCGCCGAACTGTTTGATCGATCCTTCCAAACGGTCAAACATTTATCAACCACGCTGGGCATCCCCGTCATCGAAAGCATCGATGAAATCCTGACGCAGTCCGCGCACCGCCAGCGGATGATTCGACGACTCGTCACTTTGCCCATCGCGGTCTTGGTCCTGATGACCGTCATGTCGATCGCCGGTCTCATGGCCTTCCTGAGTCTTCAAAACCCGATCGCATACGAGCGAGTCAAGTCCTCGCCGACGAGCGTCATTCAAGTTCTTATGGAGCAAACGTAGTGCGGGTTTTACCCGCCGAACGAAGCGGCGAGCAGAGCCCACTCAGCCTCGAGAGGACACCATGGGACACATCGCGGAAGCACTCAAGAAAGCCGAACACGAGCGATCCCGGCGACGGGTCTCCCAGGAACCGGAGAGCATCTTGACCGTCGCTCCTTCGTTTGAAGAACGACTTCGCACAAACGCTCAACCGTCGAGTCCCCGCGCTTATACCCCGGGCGCCTCCACGATCTTCCCGACGAGCCGCTCCGTCTTTAGCGATGTCGCTGTTCCTCTCCGCTCAGCATCCACGCCATCGCGTCCCGTTTGGAACGTCCATGCGTCCGTCGTCGCCTACCACGACCGTTCGTCTTCCGTCACCGAGCAATATCGCGCCGTTCGTACTTGGTTGCTCTCTCACGCCGTTCCCGGCAAACACCCCTGCTTGGCGATCACCAGCAGCGTCCCTCGGGAAGGCAAAAGCGTCACGGCGGCAAATCTTGCCGTCGTGTTGTCCGAAGTCCGCCAGATGCGAATCCTGGCGGTCGATTGCGACCTCCGCCAGGGCGGCCTCGGCAAGCTCCTGCGACACAAGCAGGGCCCTGGACTCGCCGACGTCCTTGCCGGTCAAGCGCCTTTGCGCGACGCCGTTCACCCCACGCCGCTGGAAAACCTCTTTTTCCTCCCCGCCGGCGACTGCGGAACATCCAGCCCGACCGAGCTGTTGAACGGCACCGACGCGGCCCGCGTCTTCGAGGAAATCCGCGATAGCTATCATTGCACCTTGGTCGATACACCTCCCGTCCAGCAAGTGTCGGACGTCGGCGTCATCGGCGGGCTTTGTACGGGCGTCGTTATGGTCGTCCGTATGAACCGCACCGATTCCCACATTGTCCGGCAATCTTTGCGCTGGTTGCAGTCGAACAACCTGAAGGTTCTCGGCTGCATCGCCGCGGCGTGCAGTCTCAAGGCCGCCCTCAACAGCTACCGACCGACCGACGACATCGAGTAATCCGGCCGGTCGCCGGGTCCGGTGGACGAGGAATCGATACTCGATGTCCCAGGCCCGCATGGAACTCCACTCTTTCGACGCCGGTCACGAAGCGGACTACGCCGCGTATGTCACGCGCCATCCCGACGCGACTTTTTTTCACGAACTCGGCTGGAAACGAGCCGTCGAACGAGCGTTCGGCCACGAAAGCCGGTATCTCCTTGCGAAAAATGGCGATCGCATCGTCGGCGTCTTGCCGCTTTTTCAGGTCAACAGCCTCCTGGCTGGCCGTCTGCTCATCAGCGTCCCCTACGCAACTTATGGCGGCATCCTTTCAGATCATTCTGAAGCTACAGACCTCCTGCTAGCCGAAGCCAAGTCGATTGCTGAACTCATCGGCGCACGCTCTCTCGAACTTCGATCGATCCGCGCGGCCGATCCGGCGATCGAGGTGCGTTCCAGTCATGTTACGTTCCGAAAGCCCTTGCCGACGAGTCCGCAGGATGTCCTGGCAACGTTTCCGCGCAAGGCTCGCGCCGCCGCCCGCCGAGCTACGGAGCGTTGCTCGTTGACCGTCGAATACGGCCCCCACCTTCTACAGTTGATTTGGCGACTCTACGCCCGCTCCATGCGGAGACTCGGTTCGCCGAACTATCCGCGTCGTTTTTTTGAGGAATTGCTCGTCGCCGAGCCAGGCCGCTGTGTTTTTCAGATTGTGCGCGATGACGGCCGCCCCGTGGCCGGGCTGCTCACGTTTCTCCATCGCGACACGGTGATGCCCTACTTTGCCGGAATCGACGAACGCCGCGAGATTTACGGCCTTTCGCACTTTCTGTACGCCGAGTCTATGCGATGGGGCGTCGAACAAGGTTTCGCTCGCTACGACTTCGGCCGCAGCCGCATCGACAACGCCGGCGCTTACGACTTCAAGAAGCTCTGCGGCTTTGCGCCCGAACCGTTGGAATATCAAACGTATGTCACGACAGGCCGCACGGCGCCCGACCTTGCGGGAACTTCACCGCGATGGGCGACGGCGCGTCGACTCTGGCAACATCTGCCGCTGGCGATCGCTCGACCGCTCGGCGGATGGTTGGCTCGATCGATCCCAGGATGAGTGGAGAAAGTCGCACATGCAGCGCCGTCAAAACATTCTTTTCCTAACGCATCGCGTCCCCTTCCCACCGAACAAGGGGGACAAGATCCGTACGTTTCATCAACTCGACTTTCTCGCAGCGCGTCACCACGTTTATTGTGCGTGCTTCGTCGATCGTCCCGCCGATGAAGTGCATGCCATCGCTCTATCCAGCTCGTGTGCAAATGTCATCGCACTGCCTTGGAATCGAAACCTGGGTTTGCGCCGCGCGGCGGCCGGTTTTCTGAGGGGCCGAAGCCTCACTTGCGCGGCCTATGACGATCCGGGCATGTGGAGTCGTCTGCGCGGCTTGTCGCGCGAGGTTCGCTTCGACGCCGTCGTCGCCTTCTCCGCTTGCATGGCCCCTTATGCGTGGTCCTTTCCCGCTCGACGTCGCGTGCTCGACCTTTGCGACATCGATAGCCAAAAATGGCTCGACTATGCAACCGCCTCCCGTTTTCCGGTTTCCGCGGCTTACCTTGCCGAGGCCCGTCGCCTGGCCGCTTTTGAAGGTCGATGCCTTGATCATTTCGACGCAACGATCCTCGCGACGAAGCGCGAGCGCAATCTCATCGACCCCGAACGGAAGCATCGAACCTTACACGTCGTGCCCAACGGCGTCGACTTGCCGGTCACTCCGCCGGAGCGTTCGTCCTCCGTCGGTCCCATCGTCTCCTTCGTCGGCGCGATGAACTACCGCCCCAACGTGGATGGCGCCACTTGGTTCGTCCGCCATGTGTGGCCGCGAATCAAGCGCACCGTGCCTGACGCGCGATTCATCATTGTCGGCGCTGACCCCGCGCCAACGGTACGCCGTCTCGTACGCCACGAGGGTGTCACCGTGACCGGCGAAGTATCCAGCATTCAGCCGTACCTGCGATCATCTCGCGTCGTCATCGCGCCGATGCCCATCGTTCGGGGCATCCCGAACAAGGTGCTCGAAGCGATGGCCTCCGCGCGGCCCGTGGTCGCCACCTCCGGCGTCGCCGATGCCTTGGGCGCGAAATCCGGCCGGCATCTAATGACGGCGGACACGGCGGAGGCGTTTGCAGACCGCGTCCTCGGTCTGCTCTGCCGCGATGCCTTCTGCGACCAAGTTGCCGTTTCCGGCCATCGCTTCGTAACTGCCTTCCACCATTGGCCGGAGATCCTCGATCGCTTTGAGCGAGTGGTGGTCGGCAAGCCCTTGACTTCCGGCCCGGCGGATGTCAAGGGCAAGCGACCCGAGACCGTGCGCCGACCCTTGACACGCCGCAGAGTCGCCGGGCGAC
>CAYMXF010000115.1:0-9515 GCA_964393935.1 uncultured Planctomycetaceae bacterium | reverse complement strand
TACGGGCTCGGCTCGGCGGGCAGCGGCACCGCATTCACGGTGCGGACGGGCCGAACGCCGTTGATAAAGGCCGTGATGTCCCGCTGATCCACGACGCCGTCGCGGTTCAAGTCGGCTAGAACCAGATTGCCTAGACCGCGGCGTCTCAACTCGGCGCGGGTGATGGAGGTCAACGGGCCGGTCGCCAAGTTCCCGAGGCCGCAGCAGTTCACCTCGTTTCCTTGGAAAAATCCGACCTGCACGAAGGTGAAGTCCTCCGTGCCGACCAGTCCATTGCCACTGATGTCGGGGTCAAAGGGCAGCAGCCCGCACGGGTCATTGCCTCTGACCACGCTGTTGCCGAAGGAGTTCAGGATGATGGCGAAATCGACGATGTCGATGAAATCGTCATCGTCAAGATTTCCGCCGATGAGCCAGTCGCCGCCCTCCGCCGGATCGCCGGTGAAGTCGGCGGCGTACGTTGTCCCATTCAGGTTCAGCTCCGCGGTTCGCCGCAGGGTGTGCAATTTGTCGCGGGCCGTGACGCAAATATAATTGCCGCACGGGACCAGGACCGACGCGGCGGGCGCGAGTCCGCTCTCGAATGTTATCGCTTGCGAGACGGTTGTTGGGATGCCGCCCGGACAATCGAACAACTCAAACGTGATGCAGCGGCTCAGCGACGGTTCGTTCACGCCCTGGAGCTGCACCGAGACCGCCATCTCGTTGGAATCACTGACCTCGACGTTTTGTGTGCAAGTCGCGGTATTCCCGCAGGTATCCGTTGCCGTCCAGACAATCGTCGTCGTCCCAGTCGGATAGAGATCGGTCAAAAGCAGACTATCGCTGCGCGTGCCCGACACGCCCGGATTGGAATCGCAGTTGTCGCTGACGATTGGCGTTGGCAGGTTGACGGTTGCGGCTGAGGCCGTGCAACCGCCGGCGTCCGCATTCACCATGATCGTCGGCAACGGGCACACCTCGTCGAAGGTCGGGGCCGTGCCATCGATTGAAATCGCCGTCAGATCGTGGACGGTCAGGGTCGTCCCCGCGGAGTAGACGGCGTCGTTTGCATCGATGAGCGTGGTCGGCGGTGTGTTCGGGCGGAACGAGACCAGGTCGGCGGTGTCGCAGACCTCGGCGGCGGCCGTGAAGGTCAGGATCGCCATCGTGCCGGACGTGGCGCCGATGCCGCCGTCCGGAATGCCCACCGCGTAGTCAAGGGTGCCTGGTCCCGTCGCCTCGAAGATCACCCGTGTCCAGACCGACGTCGCCGGGGCGGCGCTGCCGAAGGTCAACTTGCTGGTGTCGTAGGAAAGGAAGAACTGCCCGCCGACGATGGCCGCCGATCCGTTGGACAGATCGACGTTCACCGTCATCGTCGCCCCCATTGGGTAGCAGGAATTGTCCGGCGTGAGGGTGAGTACCGTGCGCGGCGTATGGACGCACTGGCCGGTCTGAGGATCGCAGGAGTCGTCGGTGGAGGGATCGTTGTCGTCACAGTCGACCAGTGTGTGGACGCAGTTGCCGTCCACGCACGTATCCACCGTGCAGGGATCGTTGTCGTTGCAGTCTATGGGGATGAACTCACATTCGCCGGTTTGCGGGTTGCACGAGTCGATGGTGCAGAGATCGTCGTCATCGCAAAACACCGGCGCGTGGAAGCAGCCGAATTGCGGGTGGCAGAAGTCGTCCGTGCACGGGTCGTTGTCGTCGCAGTCGTGTGGCACGTGGACGCACTGGCCGGTTTGTGGATCGCAGGAGTCGTCGGTACAGGCGTCGCCGTCGTCGCAGCTCGTGAAGGAGACGCTCTTGTCGCACGTGCCTTGGCAGCCGTTGGTGTCCGTTACGGTCACGATGTAAGTGCCGCCGGTGGTCACGTCGATGGTTTGCGCGGTCGCGCTGGTGGACCAGAGGTAGGCCGCGTAACCCGCGCCGGCGTCCAGCGTCACGGTTGTGCCTTGACAGACAGTGGCGGCGGGCGTCGCGATGATGGAGCAGGCGGGGTTGCTAAAGACCGTCAGCGTCGCGCTGTTGCTCGTGACGGAGCTTGCGGCGCCGCAATTAGTGATAACACAGTTGTAATCGGTCGCGGAATCGCCAAGTACTGCCGGATTGACTGTCAAAGTCGGAGTTGCGGAGCCAACGATATTGCCCCCATCCGACAGGTTCGTGGTACCTCTTCGCCACCGGTACGTTAACGGCGAACTCCCTGTCACGCTCACGGTGAAGGATGCGCTGCCGCCCTCGCACACCGATTGGTTCACGGGTTGGCCGCCCGCCGCAATCGCGACGGGATCGCAAATCTCGAAATTGGCGTCAGAGTCGTCGGCGGGCGTGCCAAAAGTCACATCCTTGACGCGCAGCCGGCAGGTGGAGGAGGCGGCCGAAGACACGGTCCAATTTCGAGATCCACTATTGCTCACACCACTGAACAGCGTCGAGTAGGTCGCTCCGCCATTCGTCGATAGCAGGATGTTCACTGTCAATGACAAAAAAGAGTTCGTGTCCCAGTGGATGGTGGTCGTCGAACCGCGCGTGAGGACTTCTCCGCCGTTGGGGGACGTTACGATGATCTCCGGAGTGTCGCCCATGTAACCCGGGAAGGCGGTTCCATTGTTCCGGTTAATCGTTCCCCCGAAACCCGTCGTGCTGTTGGCGAAACGAATGACGGCGCCGGCTATGGTCCGAGCCTCGATCCGGCGAATCCCAGTGGACAATGCATTCGGAAGAATCAGACCGTAGTAGCCGTTCCCGACGATGTTGAACTCGTACCATGTCGTGTAGGTGGTTGTGATCCCGTCGCCTTCGGTCCACATGGCAGTGATGGGCCGGCCGGTCCCGTTCGGATTGTCGTGAGCAAGGATCATCTGCTCCGCGGAGATCGACGAATAGCCGCCCAGGCAGCTCGCCTGGTTCACGCCGCTGGGCGTGGTGCCATAGTCAAGAATACGAACCGTGCTGGTGGTCCGGTAGGACTGGGAGATAGCCGTGCCACCCGCGCCGTTGTTCAATTGCACATAAACGAACACATTATTGCCGGCGTTAAACACGGTGGCGTTGTTTGGGACGAAGCTGAACCATCCAATATAGGTTCCATCGACTTCCGTGGTGAACTGTGAGTAGAAGCTCCCCGCTGTTCCGTTGAATGCGTTGTTGACAAGCAGCGTTCCGTTCATGGCTTTAACATTCGCTTGGCCCTGGACAAAGCCCGCCGCGTTCGCCGTGTTGTCGATGCCGAAATACGCCCCGGGGGTCGTGGCGATCGTGACGTTGCTCAGGTTCGAGGCGCCGGAGAAGTAGCGATATGTCGCGCTTGCAGTCAAACCGGTAAGACGGAGCCGACACACATAGGGCTGGGTGTTCCCGACATTTGCGGCGCGGACTGCAAACTGAGGCAGGACCAATTCGTTGGCGGACGGGATGACGGTCTGTCCAAGTGCGACGCGTTGCGTCGTCCCAATGAAAAAAAAAACCGACAATCCTGCGAGCAAAGGTCGTGGAAGCCATTTGGAAACCGGGTTGTCCCGTTTCACGTTTCGCATGGTTGTGGACTCTTTGCCGCGTTTGCTGTCCATGGTCGCCCGTTTAGATCCGCCGAACATCAAATGCTGACCTCGTGAACCGGGTAGGCTCCGTCCGCCGGTCGCCCTTTATCCCGCAGCCTCCTGGCCGTCTCGTAACGACGCGATTACTGGCACTCCGGGTCGTAGACGAGCAGCCTCTCGACGAACGGTTGGACATCCGCCAGATCGATCTGTAGATCGTTATTCATATCCGCACACCCGCACGACAGGCACACTGTTGAGGCTCCGGTGGTGACGCAATCAATGAAGCACTGTGTGTCGCTCCCATCGACGAGGCCGTTATCGTTCAAGTCGCCCGGACAGCCCCAGCAGAGTCGCAGATCCCACGTCAGATTAAAATCCCCGCCTGGATCTTCCCCGATCTTGCCGACGACTCGAATGAAGTACGGTGTACTCCCATCGACCGAGACGGTTGAGAAGCTCCCCGGCGCGCAGCCCGGCCCGCCGTCGTCGTTGCACGAATCGCTGGTAGGCGCGAGCTGGTTCGAGTCCGTCAGCGTTGGACAGGCCGTATGCACCGACACGACCGTGTCATACGCGCCGCACGTGTCGAGGACCAGGCTCCCGGTCACGGGCGGCGTGTACTGGTAGAAAACATCAAAGAATGAGTACGGGCCGTTGCATGACGGTAAGGCCTCGGCGGTGCTATTGGTCTCGCCCGTCGCCCCCACCGTCGTCTCGGAAGATATGGAGCCCGATGCGCCGGAGATGACGGTCGCATTCGCGCACAGGTCATTGGCCGGGGTCGGATCGCATGCGACCGTCAACACGAAATTGCCGGTCGCGCCGGAAAATCCACCAATGAGAATGTAATAATCCTGATTGCCCATCGCCTGCCATGCGACCTTGGAGCGGAACGGGAAGCCCTGGATGTCGTCGTTCGCGGTCACGCACGTCAGGCTGCCACAACTGCCGGTGAAGACGTGCATCTTTGTGTCGAATCCGCTGGTTGCGGGCGACATCAGGGTATCCGCCGTTACCGTGGTCTGGCTGGCTGGTGTGATCTTGTACCACACGCCTGGCTGATAGCTGAATTGCTGGGATGCGCCGCCCAACGGCCCGTCGCACGAGGCTGGAAGACCGGCCTCGGCCGTGGCCCCGACGTTCGTGCCGATCGTGACCGACGGGCACGAAATCGGGACCGCTTCATTACAGTCGTCGTTCGTGAGCGCGAACGCGGCCTTGATTCTGATTTGGCCCCCGTTGCCGATTCCCTTGTCCGAGACACGGACGAGATACGTCCCGGCCGCCAGACCGGACAGGCTGACACACGACGAGGTTCCGTCGCAGGGCGATCCGCCGCAGTCGTCATTGCAGGCGATCTGCGTCAACGAGCCGCACGCGTCACTATAGACCGCCAGGGCCGTGTCGATCCCCGACCCACACGTATCGATCACCAGTGTCTGGTTCGGGTTCATCGCGGACGAGAGCGATACAGAGTACCAGATGTCGCGGCTGGCGACGTCGCCGGGATCGCACGATGCCGCGCCGTCGTTGGTGGCAAAAGTCGTGTCGCCGATCACCGCCGCCGCTCCGATGGAGAGAGCCTGCGCGTCAGTGCATGCATCGTTCGCCGGCGGCGCGGCGAAGTTGAAGTTCAGCGTGATGGCGCCGCCCGACGACGTTCCCTTCGACGCCACCCGAACCTTGTAAGTCGTGTTGGCGGCGAGCGTCACAGTGACGGCTGACCGCGGCGCCGAGCACGGGACGCCCGTCGCATCGTCGTTGCAGGCCATCTCGGTCAGCGACCCGCACGTGCCGCTAAAGACCGTGAGGACCGTATCGAAGGCGCTCCCGCAGGTGTCGATTCGCCACGGGGCGGCTTGCGAAGCGCCGGTCGTGAACGTCCACCACAGGTCCTTGCTGGTGGCGCCGCAGGAGGGCGTCATCCCGTCGTCGCCGGCGCAGGGATTGCTTGCTGTAACGGTTGCGTGCCCCGTCGTGACGGCGACGCTCGTAGCGCCGCTACACGCATCATTGGCCGGGCCCGTGGGAGACACGGTCAACGTGAACGGTCCCGGTGTCGCGCTGGAACTCCACATGCCCACGCGAATGATGTACTGCTGATCGGCCGTCAGTGCCACGTTGGAGAGCAGGCTCAAATTGCCCGTCCCGCAACCCTGATCGCCGCATGCGCCGGCCACCTGATTGTTTTGCGACGGCGTCGGACATGCCGAGTGGATCGAGATGATCGTGTCCACGTCGGGCACCGTGCCGCACATGCTGAAGGTCCAGTTGCACGTACTGATCGAAGGCGTGAAGTAATAGAAAACGTCGCGCTTCTGGCCGGGGTTGACGGCGCTCATGCAGATCGAGTCGGCGTTCCCTTCCGCGTTGGCAAAGGTCAAGTCACCGCTCGCGGACCCGCCCGTGCCCGGAATGGTGAACGAGGCGATGTTCTGACCGCACACGTTGTTGCCCGGGGGCGTACGGACCACGACCAGATTGAAGTTTCCTCCGGATGATGGATTGCCCTTGGCGCAGACGCGTATCCGATAGATCGTCGTGCTCGACAGATTCACCGAAAGCTTCGACTGCGTGCCGTTCCCGCAGGCGGCATCATTGTCATTGCAAGCCACGACATTGCCGTTGCAGCCGTCGAGCACCTCGATCACCGTGTCTATGTTCGTGTTGTTGCATGTGGAAATGTCCCACGACGCCGTCGCGTTGGGCTGGAATGAGTACCACACGTCTTGGTCGACGCCCACGTTCGGCGAACAGCCGGTCGTCGGATTGGAACCATCCAGCGTCGCCACGCCGTTGGTGCCATTGACGCCCCCGGGGCCGGTCCCCGCACCGGCGATCACCGTGGCCGAGGCGCAGTGGTCGTTCGATGGCGCGGAGCCGATCGTCAGGCTCCCGATGTAGTTATAGCTTGTTGCGCCGACGGCGACGCCGCCGATCACGGTAGGGGTCGGGCTGTGCAGGATGCGAAGCGCATACCACGATCCGGCGGTGAGGTTGGCCTGCATCGTCACGGGCAGACAGCGATTGGAGGGGGAGGCCGTCACCAGTTCCGCCGCTGGGCAGGCTCCGGCGACGCCGAGCGATTCGATGCTCACACGGGCGCTGAATTGCGCCGTGACGCTGACGTACACCACGTTGGTCACGCTAGACTGAAACCGGTACCAGTCCATATCGCGCACGTCGCCGTATCCGCGGGCCGTTCCGGCAATGCGGGTGATCCCAATCCCCAACGATCCAATATCGGTGAATGTGCCGGGCGAGGTGTCGCATCCGTCGTTGCGATGCACCCCGTAACCCGGCTCCACTTCAACGACGGCATTCGCCGCGGGCGTCAGCATGCACGTCCCCACGGCCGCCGCCGTCACACACGCGATCCCGTCATCGCTGATGCGAAGCGTGATGGGGCTGGTATTTGCGCCTTGGGCGCTGCGCGCGACCCAGATGAAATACGTCGCACCCGACACCGTACACCACGAGGTAGAGGCTTGTGTCCCGGCGCACGACGGGCCATTGTCGTCGCCCGTCGCCACCACATGGAGGCCGTCGGGTGTTCCACCCATCACGACCATGACGGTGTCCAACGCCGGCGCGGTGGGACACAGCGACGCACTGAGCGTATTTCCGGTCCCGTTCACTGTAAACCAAAGACCTCGACGGCCGCCGATGCCGCCGCCGCCGACCATCGCCGTGGTCGAACCACCGAAAAACGGCGGTGAGGGGCTCGTCGGAACCTGGGCGATCGGATTCGTTTCGACGTTGGCATTCGTGAAGTCGCCGGCCACGTCCACGGGCGGGCTGTACGGCCCGGCGATGGCCTGAGCCGTCGCCGCGTTGTCGTTCGCCGGCGCAGTGGTGTTGACAATCAACGAGAGGGTGCAGCCGCCTGAATTCGTCCCGTCGGTGAAGGTAACGGGGATATTTTTGGTGCCGGCGGCGACGGCGCCGATCGTCGCGAGGTAGGAATAAATCCCGTCGCCGGAGGCCTCGTCGCCGTTCGTACCGTCGTCAAAAAGCGTCTGGGCATTGGACCCGCCGATCGAACTCAAATCGGCGGAAACCGTCGTCCCGGCCGGAACCGAGCCATTGGAGCAAAGACCGGGCGTCACCGTCAGGCGCGTCGACTGGCCGGTCTGGGGGTGCACGGGGGCCGCCCAACCAATGCCGGTCATGCCGCCGGCGGCCGGCGTCGCGCTATTCCGCGGGCTGGGAAAACCGCGGTTGAAATCCAGGGCGTTATTGTTGGTGTCCGCGGCGCCGCAATCCAGTCGGAAGAGGGCCACGTTGTTCGACGGCGGCGGCGCGTTGTTGAGGGCGCTGAAGGGCGCGCCAGGCTCATTCCAGGTCGTCAGCGTACCATAACCGACCAGATCGACGATCGCAGCGCTCGTGGGCGTCGATCCCGTCAGCGCCGTCGTCGTATTGCACAACGCGACTTTTCCGTCGCTCGAATTCATCGAAAGCGAGGCGGTCGCGTCGGCGGTTGGAAGGGCGCAGGACTGTCCGGAGGGCCACACCACGGACGCCGCCTCCTGAATCAGCAGATACTGGCCCGGGCTGAGGGTGACGCTGGGCAGAGCCGTCACGCTCCAGGTCGAACCCGTCGACGATGCATACTGGACGGACCAGCCGCTGAGGTTCTGCGCCGCCCCGGCGTTGTGGATTTCAATGTAGTCGTTCAGGTATGGCGCGCCCCCGTTGCCGCCTCCTCCGTAGAGCTGGCTGATCTTGACCTGCCCCGCCGCGGGTGCCGCCGTTCCTCCAACGACCAGCACGGCGGCGATGACATAGGCCGCTCTCCACCCTCCGATCCGTGATCTTTCGCCCACCCTGGTTTTCATGTTCCTGGCAACTTTCCTGGACATGCGCCTCGTCCGCCGTACGACCTCGCGCAAGGGCCGGCCTCTCCTGCCGGGGATCGGATCATGGTCGGCGCGGCGCGCGGGACAACGACCGCCCCCTCCGTTGGAACAGATACGACTATGAAATTAACGACAGTAGCTTCACTCCCGCCGCGCGACCGGATGGCCCCGGCCCACCGTGTCACGTTCATCTCTGAGCGTCGATGGGCCGATCGAGCCTCCGCCTGCTCGGCCATTGTACCGAAGCCGAATCGCTTATACAACGCGGAATACAGGAAAAATGACCAAAAACGGCCCCAATGTCAGGCCAAAGGACGTACCTTTGTCCCTACCGTGCTTAGGTCGGCCATGACTGGATCGAACGGAATTCAGGTTCCTAACAGTAAAAATCACCCGTTTGGGTGATTGCAACGGTTTTGGATTACGGTATGCTATTGCTCGGATTATTAGGAGAGTAGATAACGCGGGTCATTCCCGTCGAGGGCATCCACTCTCGGCTGGCCCTCGTCCGGTGGTTAGATGTTCGCGGGTTGAGTCGATCGATTCCGCGAGGAGCGAATTTGCGTTGGGTATTGCTACGGATTTGTGTCGTCGTCACATCTTAAAGAAGGCGACAGAACAAGGAGGTTGCTGTTCAGCTAGTACCTGCTTGGTTTGGGGATGGGAACCAATCAGACCGTGCGTACGAATTGGAGAAAGAGGATTCTAAACTTTCTGTTAGGAGCCAGCATCATGTCATGTAAGTCTACCATCTCAAAGTTAAGTTGTTTGACCGCCCTTGCGGCGGCGCTGACCTTTGCCGCCTATGCGGGGCACAAAGCCTTCGCCGACGATGATGACGGCGGTCTTCTGCGGCCCCCCGTCATCAGGGCCGACCTGACCGAATACTTCGTCGGCGACTTCGTCAACCTCGCCGGGGTCCAGTGGGCTCCCGAAGACATCATCGAAGTGGCGGCCGACGTGCCTGCGGAAACGCAGTATGCCGTCACCGACGGCGACGGCAACTTCACCGATGTCAAGTTCGAGGTGCTTCCGGAATATGAGGGCCAGACGATCACCTTCACGGCCACCAGCCTGACCGGCCTGAGGACCGCGAACTCGGCAAACACCTCGGTCAACGTCG
>CAYMXF010000114.1:0-9599 GCA_964393935.1 uncultured Planctomycetaceae bacterium | reverse complement strand
CGGCGGCAGCATCCTGGCCGCGCTGCGTTCCACAAAGGGGAAGAGAGGTTTCGCGATGCCATTTTTAGGCGGTACAGTCAGTTTTTCTCGATATCACGTCGTCGGGGGTTCTCCCAAGCGGCTGGAGGACAAGCTGCTCGATAAGCTGCGCGAGCACGTCATCGGCAGTCAGAAGACGGCCCGCTCGACCGGCGAGGACGTCGGCTGGATCGGCGGCCGGCACGTCTTGGACCGCGAGTTCGACATCGAGAAGAACGTCATTTTGGATTGCCTGCACTTCGGGCTGCGGATCGACGCCGGCCGCGTCCCGCCGGAGTTGTTGCACGCCTACTTCCAGCAGGAGCTGGAGGCGCTTCGGGATAAAAATGGGCATGGCAAGAATTTCGCCAAGCTCAAACAGCAGGCGATGGACGCGGCGAAGCGCCGGGCGGCGCAGGAAGTTTCGCAGGGTCGCTATCATCGAATGCGGCAAATCCCGATCCTGTGGGATACTCGCACCGACATGCTCTACGTCGGCGCGACGCAGCCGGCGGTCTTTGAACACCTTTCACCGCTCTTCAAAGAGACCTTCGATCGACGGATCGAGCGCGTCTCGGCCGGGCGGCTGGGTTATCGATGGGCGGAGGAAGCGGGCATGTCCCGGCGATTGGAGAGCATGACGCCGGCCAAGCTCGTCGCGCACCCCAGCGGCAACGGTCATATCGCGGTGTACTGGACCGCCCAGGACGACGCCAACCGCGATTATCTCGGCAACGAATTCATGCTCTGGCTGTGGTACACGCTCGCCGAGCGGTCGGATACGATCACGCTTTCCGATCAGACCGACGCGGCCGTCATCATCGTCAAGCAGCTCATGCTGGAATGCCCGTGGGCGGAGTTCGGCAAGGAGGTCATCACCGCGGGCGGGCCGGCGCAGCTTCCCGAGAGCCGCCGGGCGATCGCGTCTGGCAAGCTGCCGCGCAAGTGCGGGCTGATCGTCACGCGGCAGGGCGATCAATATGAATTCGTGCTGCAAGCGGAGACGCTCGGCGTGTCGTCGGCCAAGCTCCCGCCGATCGACGGCAACGGCAACCCTCGCGCCGGTATCGAGGAGCGCGTCGAGCAGGTGCGCCATCTGGCGGATACGGTCGATCTGCTCTTCAAGACATTTTTGAAAGAACGCGTATCGACGGATTGGTCGGACGTCCGCGAACGGATGGCGGCGTGGCTGAGGGCGGGGTGACGCCGCCCTCATTCGTCAGCTAATCACCGATTCGAGCCGCTCGATGCGATACTCGGCGAGGTTATCGTCCAGTGCGACGGAGACGGTCTCACCGGGGCGCTTACCAAGGAGCTGGCGCGCCAGGGGACTTTGATAGGAATACGTCTTTTGTGCGAAATCGGACTCGTCGGCGCCGAGGATCGCGATCAGCTCCGATGGACCGCCATGGATCGGCTGCAACGTGATGCGCTGGCCGATGCTCACGTGGTCCGACGGGATATCGTTCGGCTCCAGCATTCGCGCCATCGAAAGTTCGCGATTGAGCTTCGCCACCCGGGCCCGCAGTAGGTCGCGTTCCTCCAACGCAAACTTGTACTCGGAGTTCTCGCTGAGATCGCCGTGCGCCGCGGCCTCGCCGATGGCGATAGCGTTTGCGCGCATCTTCACGTTGACCAACTCGGCGAGTTCGGTCTCCTTGGTCTTCAGCCCCGGCGGGGTGAAGTAGAGCACGGATTCGTCGTCCCACATCGCCACTTTCGGCTTGACGTAGAGGTGGCCGAACCGCCCTCGAAGGATGTTGGACATATCCTCCTGCACGCTTGGGCCGAGGCCCTCGGCGCGCTCGATTTGGCGGCGAACCGCCTGGGCCATCGAGTCGTCCAGCGTGTCCAGGCATTCGCAGAAACGGGCGTATTCCTTGGACGAAAGACCGGTGCGGATCTTAGCGCGCATCTCGTTGACGGTCTGACCGGCGGTCTTGCCCTCGGACATCCGCGCGGGCCCGACGAGCGCGAGAATCAGCCCGAGCATTTCCGTGGCCGGCGGCAGGGGCAGCGCGGTGACGACGCTAGGCCCCTTCCAGAGCCACATGACGGTGTCGGTATATCGACCGGGATCGGCGAGCGCTTCCTGCACGGGCAGGATGAGCAGCTCTCCGCGGCCGGCTTTCTCAATCTTCTTGGCAAGGTAGTCGCACTGGGAGGCCGGGGCCGAGAGGAGCAACTTTGCAAAAATCTCCGGCCAACGATCGGGAAAGGCTTGCTCGACGCAATCTACGGCGAGCGACCAGAGCCGTGCGTCGGGAACGGCGGCGACCATCGACGCCGGTTTCTCGGCTCGTTGGAGCATGTCCAACGCCTTGCCGTGCGCGTCGGTCGAAACGGGCAGGCCGTCCGCGGCGACGCGCTCGATGACCAACGCGGTGGCAAAAGCCTGCGCGGGCTCCTTGTGGCGAATGAAGCGGTCGATGTGCCCCACGAGGGCGGTCTGTACGCGATCGATCATGCCGGCGTTGGCGACTGTGCGGTTCCGTTTCGTGTTGAGGAGGTAGCCTTCGAGCAATTCCAGCCATTCGCGCGGCGTCGTGGCCTTGGAAAAAGCGGCCCAAAGCTCGTCCTCGGGCGTGCGGGCGACGGGGTCATAGATGACGAAGGTCGGCGAGCGGCCCTCGATTCGGAGGTTCGGCGATTTCTTGACCGCGTTCTTGAATCTGTTCCACCAATCCGACCACGACTGCGCGGGAACATACCGCGGTGAAAGGATCAGTTTGAGTTGGTCGCGATTGACCTTGTTGCGGTGCGACTTGAGAATGCCGGTGACGATCGCCGCCGGATCGTCATTCAAAAGCCGGCCGATCTTCTCCGGGCTGAGCTGCTCCAGGACGCGAAAGTCGTTGTCATCGGCCACGTCGTATTCGTCGATCAACCGGGGGATGTCGAGCGTCTGCTCACGACGGGCCGAGCGGATCGTCGCCGAATCGGCATCAACATCTAGGGCGGTGATCTGCGCGGTGATCTCGTCGCTGCGATGAATCAGGCATCTCCCGACGGCGAGTTGAAGACCGCAATCCAAAAATCGTAGGGCGCGTCGTACGGACTTGCCGGACTTGAGGCCGGAACGCTCGATCCAATTCTCCAGGTCCGCGCAGCCTTCATGCGTCTGACGATAAAGCGCGAGAATTTCCTCACGAAGTTCGTCGCCGTCGGACAGGTGGACGAGGAGTTGGCGGCCGAGTTGAAGGACTTCCTGCGGGCTGCGCAAACCCTTGACCGACGTGAGCCACGCCCAGCCGAGCGTGTCGGCGAGCTTGCCTTGGCCGGCTTTGACGACGTGATCGACGATGGTCAGCAGCGGGGCCGGGTCCACGTCGGGCTTTTCAAGGACCGCGAGCCATTCCCGCTCCAGGTCGGGCCAGCGTTGCGACTTGGCGAGCGTTGCGAGCACTTCATGGGCCATGGGGTCTTTCCCGTGTGTGGTGAAAGCCCTGGATTATGACGCGCCGCGTGCCGTTTGTCGAGCGACGCAAAAAAATGGCTGTTTAGGAATGGGGGGTTGTCCCGGCGCGCCGGGACTGGGAGGCGGTGAGCAGGCCGTCCAGGCGTGTTTTTAGCTCGGAAAAAAGCTGCTCGATCGGCTGGTTCAGTTCAGAGATGCGTTTTGCGCGGGCGGCCGCATCGGGCATTTTTTCCGCGACGGCGATCTTGTCTCGTAAAGAAAGTTCGATTTGCGATGCGCGGGAGCGGACATCTTTAAGGATCGCCGTGGCCGCGGCTTGTTGCGTTGTCGAAAGGTCGTGCTCGGCGATGAAGGACCGCACGTAGAGTTCCCAAGGATGCGGAGGAGGCGCTACGGGCATGGGGACGACCTGCGCATCGGTCTTGGCAGGCACAGCCGGAAAGGGGGCCGACGAATCGCGGGGTTCGGCCGGCGACTTCAATTCGGCCGGTCTTGCACCCGTTTTCGATTGTTCGGCGCGCTCGCGCCAGCGCTGGCCCCGTTCTTGTTGCCGGGCCCCCCGCTCCTCGATTCGTTCGCGGCCTTTTTTAACTTGCTCGGCGGGAAGCAAGACCTCGACGCGGCGCATCGCCTCGTCCCAATCGACCGGGTATTTTTGCTCCAGCTCCTGGAGCCGTTGGCGATTCCGGCGAAACTCCGGATCTTCCATCATCCGCCGCCGCTGCCCGCGTCGCGACTCGCGGTCGACTTCATTACCGTCGGAGCGATCAAGGGGCCGCCGCCAGGCTTGATACATTTGCTCGCGAAGCTTGTCGTATTCCTCGGCCTCGAGGCCCATCGCCTCGTGACGCTCGCGCTGCATCTTCTCGATCTCGAACCGCGCGGCAGTTTTCTGATCTTCGCTCAGCTCGTAGGTTCGCGATGCGCGATCGACCATCCGTTCCACTTGAGACCGGCGGCGGTCTTCCGGCGAGGTATTCATGGAGCGATCCGGGCGGGCCTGGCGCTCACGTCGATTTCCGGGCTGCGACTCCTTCTTTTGCTCTTCCTTCTGCGTGTCATTCCGAGCCGGCTTAGGCGCGGCCTCGGGCGGGGTCTGAACGAGCAGGATCGCGGTTAACGAATGAACGAGGATAGCGAAAGCGGACATGGCTTCTTCTCTTATCGATTGCGGCTCGTCGAATCCGCGATGCCGTTAACTGTATCCAGTATAGTATTCTCAGCGTTCTCTCTCAAGCGTTGCCCGTCAGGTGGAATAGGGATACGGCGCAGACCCTCGGAGTGAATGAAATGGCAATGGTCCTCAAACCCCACGAGCTTCGCGTGCTCGGCGTGTTAATCGAAAAGTCGATGACCACGCCGGAGTATTATCCCCTGACGCTCAACGCGATCACCCTGGCCTGCAATCAGAAGAACAACCGCGAACCGGTCACGAGCCTGACCGAGGGCGAGGTCGGAGCCGCCGTGCACGGGCTGGCGCAGTGGCAACTTGCCGGCCAGGCCGACCCGGACCGCAACTCGCGCGTCAATCGATTCCGTCACGAAGTCGAGAAGCGGTTCGGCTGGGACTCGCCGCAACGCGCCCTCATGGCCGAGCTGATGCTCCGCGGCCCGCAAACGCTCGGCGAGCTTAAGAGCCGGGCCTCGCGGATGACGCCGCTGCAAGCGCTCGACCACCTTCAAGAGGTGGTCGAAGGGCTCAAGCGTTGCGACCCGCCGATGATCGTGGAGCTGTCGCGTCAGCCGGGCCAGTCGACGACGCGGTTCATGCAGCTCTTGGGCGGCGAAGTAGCGGCGGGTGCTCCCGCGGTCGCGACGGCCGCTCCGGCCGCCGCACGCGTAGGATCGCCGTCGTTGGAAGGCCGCGTCGCGCGGCTGGAGGCAAAAATCGCGGAGATGGGCGAGCAACTTCGAGCGGTTCAATCCCGGTCGGAAAGCCCGGGTCGCCCCGGTGCGTGACTGTCCGAGAAGCATACCCAGCCAGATTTTTAACCAAGTTCCAAGGGCGGCCGGTCGATAGACGAAGCGCTCGCGCCCTTGCTTCGGCCCGGGCGCGATAACCCGGAGGATTTGAGATGACCAATGCATCGGTTTCATTCGTCGAGGCGGTCGAGGACCTCAAGACCCTGACGAAGTCGGCGCTTTCCGGAGGAACTCCCGAGGGATATGAGACGCTTGAGCAACACGTCAACCGTTTCGAATCCGCCCTGCGGGAATTGGAGCAGTCGCAACTGAGCGGGCAGGTGGAGAAGGCCGTGAAGTCGCTCTCGGCGGGTCGTGCGCTGCCGCCGGAGGAGCAGGCGGCGGTCCGCGCAATAATCGTCGGTGACGCCGAGTCCTATCTGAAGATGGAGAACAACTTCAAGGAATGGCTGGCGGAGCTTCAACGCCTTCAAGGCGAGATGGAGCGGCTGGCAAGTTCGCCCAACCCCGACGCCGTTCAGCAACTCCGCGGCGTCGTCAAAGACGCGGTCCGGTTGCTGCCGAACATCCGCTCCTATGCCGAGGAAAAGGACCGCTTGGACCGCTTCAACGCCGCGTTCGGTAACTTGGACGACGGTAATCGCGAATTGCTCGTCCAACTTCTTCGCGAAAGACTTTCCAGCACGACGCGCTAGCCGCTACCCTTCGTTTCAATCAATCTGAACTTCACGTCGTCGATCATTCGGTTGGCGCTTCCTCATCGGTCACCACCTTGCCGCTTACCCCTGGCCATCGGTTTCTCGTATAATGAAAGCCGTGCCCGGACCTCGTTCATCCATGAACCCATCACAACATCCTTGGTATCATGCCGGTTTGAGCTTCACCTGCACACAGTGCGGCAACTGCTGCACCGGCGCGCCGGGATACGTTTTTGTGAATCAGGAAGAGATTGAAAAAATCGCCGCGTTCCTCGGCCGGCCCGGCAAGGGGCTGGGCCCGGAGCATCTCCGCCGCGTCGGTCGCCGGTACTCGCTTACGGAGGACAAAGAAAGCGGCGACTGCTGTTTCCTGAAGACCGCCGGCGGCAAGCGAATCTGCGCGATCTATCCCGTGCGACCGTTGCAATGCCGGACGTGGCCCTTCTGGGACTCGAATCTTCAATCGCCGAACGACTGGGCCGACGCCGCCGAGGGTTGCCCCGGCATGAACACCGGTCAGCGCCACGAGTTCGTGCAGATCGAGATCCGCCGCACCGCCGAGAAATGGGAGGAACTGCCGGCGTGACGCTTTCACTCTCGGACAGAATCGTGCAACCGTCCAGCGCGACGCCCGTCGCCGCGGCGCAGGAGTCGCCCACAACGACGGACGCCTTCACGACGGAGATGCGTGCCTTTTATGAAGATGTGGACGCGTCGATTGCGGCGCACCAGCCGCTCTGCATCAACCGGGGAGACTGTTGCAAGTTCGCCGCCTTCGGCCATCGGCTCTACGTCACCGATGTCGAACTGGCATATTTCCTTCGCGGCCAGTCGGGCCGGATTCTTCCAGCCGATCCCGCCGCCGGGGCCTGTCCGTATCAGCAGGCCGGCCGCTGTACCGCCCGCGAGCATCGGCCGCTGGGCTGCCGAATCTTCTTTTGCGACGAGAATGGACGTGATTGGCAGGGGCCGGAATACGAGCGGCGCCTTGGCCGTCTTAAACAGGTCGGAGAGCGTTTCGGCATTCCCTATCGTTATCGTGAATGGTTATCGGCGCTGGCGGAGGGGTTCGCGGCGTCCCCAGGGCCTTCTATTGACGCTCCCCCATTGACCGCCCCCCAACCGTTTGGATAACATAGTGTGGGTCCCTCGGAGGGACTGTCCCGCTCGTCCAGCCGAGTCGCCCGTGGCGACCCGGACGATTGTCACGCCGGCTAGCACCGGTGCCTGCCTAAAAGCTGGTTGACTTAAGGAAGATCGAACATGAACCTTGCCAAGAAAGCGTGTCTGCTTGTCCTCGGTTTGGCCCTGACCGCTCCCATCCTCGGCTGCGGTGTGGGTTCGACGCCCGCCGAGAACCGACGCAGCATCATGCGGGTCGCCGATTACGACGCCCGAATGATGGTAGATGATCTCGGCCTGCTCACCCAGACGGACCGCCCGCTCCACACGTCACGGTATGTCATCGACTAATCCGGCCTATGCGCTTCGTTTCGACCGGCGGGCCGGTCGGGCAAGTCGCTTTCGCGCGACGTTCGCTGCAAGCGTCGCCCCGCTCCCAGGATAGGAAAACTCCCGCGCGAGATCGCCCGCTGGTTGTCGCCGACGCCGGGGAAGATCCGGCCGATGCCCGCGGAAGAATCTCCATTCGGATGACTGTCGTCGTAAAAAAAAGCGGCGGGTGAGTCCTGAGGGAACTCACCCGCCGATTCAATCGAATCCAAATCAAACAGCCGGTGCTACGGCGCTTGGCTGATCAGGATGGTGTAAGTCGGGGCTGGTGCGCCGCCGCAATTGCAGACCCTGATGAAATGCAAACCGGTAGTAGTGGGCGTAAAGCTGGTGGTGGTCGTGTTGGTCGTCGGGGTAGCTCCACTGTCGGCCACAATCGCTCCGAGGAGCGTTTGGATCTGGATCCGCGGGCGGCTGGGCGTGGTCGCACCCGTGACGGTCGCGGTGACAAGCTTGCCGGTCGCGACGGGGCTAAACGTGTCAAAGAATACCGCCGTGGATGCTGCGCATGCCGGTGCGAGGCCGCAGGCGCCAGCAGTCGCGGCAACGGTGGTATTAAAGAGAATGGTGTCTCCCGGTGGGGGCGGCGGTGGCGGCGGCATGCTTGGGGGGCACCCGCCCATGACAAAGGGGAGGAACGCAGCACTTAAGATCATCACTAACGCCCGGCTTCTGCATCGATTCATGGTCATGACTGTAGACTCCTTTGCGAGAAACGTGATCGGCCGCCCTCAACGGAGCGACTCACGACAAAGTCGATGTCGCACAAGAAACGCTTCGTGCAACGCCATCCAGCCGACTTGACTGGAATCAAGATTTCCACCATGGATTATCCAACGATGAAACCCTTCTGTCAATCCAGATTGCGCCCTTCATTACGATTTGCCTCCGGGGAAGGCTTTTCAAAATCACAAGTTTGCCGATGGCCTAATGTTCGACTTTACATATAGTTAGATACCGAAGCTTGTCCCGGGTGCGAAATCGCACACATGTCACATTTTCACCCACCGACCCGTTTTCTCGCGATATCCACGGCTTGACGCGACACGTCACAGCCCAAGTAGCGTCGCCCCATTTCCTTTGCGGCTACTAGCGTCGTCCCGCTGCCACAGAAAAAATCCGCCACGAGATCGCCCGACCGGCTGCTCGCCACGACGATCCGCTTGAGCAGGGCCAGCGGCTTCTGCGACGGCCAGTTCACTCGCTCCAGCGAGACCGTCGAGAGAAACGGGAGGTCCCACACGTCCGTCAGCGCCGGTCCGTCGGCATGAAAGTACAGCCGCCCTTTTTTCGTGGATTTGTAGGGCCGGCCGTTCTCATCGTACTTGAGCCCGTCGGTGCGGAATCGTCCTTCGCGAATCTGATGGAAGCGATGCCGGCCGAGCTTTTTGGCGTAGACCAGGATCGTGTCGTGTTTGCGCGAAAACCAACGGCGCGCGACGCCGCCCGTGCGATAGTGCCAGATGATCTCGTTGAGGAAGTGGTCCACGCCGAAGATCGTATCGAGCTGGATACGGACGTAGTGCGCCGCCCGCCAGTCCAGATGAACATAGATCGTCCCATGGGGGGCAAGCAGCCGGTGGCACTCCGTCAGCCGCGGGAACAAGAACGCCAGATGCGCTTTCAATCCCCCGGTCCAACGATCGCTGTAGCCCGCCTTTCCGCGCCGCGGCGCTCGGCCCGTGCCAAACGGCGGATCGATGTAGATGAGATCGCAGCATCCGTCCGCAAGCCGCTGCATGAACGGCAGGTTGTCGCCGACATGTATACCCGATGAAACCCGGGCGCGCCGCCGGCGGGTCATGCGTCAACGTCAGGCTTGATCCCCAACGCCTCCATTCGCCGATACAGACGGCTCCGCGAGATTTTCATGATCTCCGCCGCCTTGTTGCGCTGCCCATCCGCGGCCTTGAGGGCCCGCAGGATGAACTCGCGCTCGACCTTCGCCATCGCCGCGTCCAAATCGTGTGCCGGGGCGATCGACCCGCGCGAAGCGACTTCAGTCGACTCGCGAAGGCGGGACATTTCCT
>CAYMXF010000113.1:1669-9628 GCA_964393935.1 uncultured Planctomycetaceae bacterium | reverse complement strand
CCGCCGATCATCGAGGCCATGGCGATGACGAGGCTGAGGCTGCCGCCGAGGGCGATCGTGGTGAGCGAGGTTCGCGAGGGATTTTGGATGATGTTGTGCAGGGCGAGGAAGGCCGGCACGTTGGAGAGCCGGCGAGAGAGGCGGCGAATGATCGGGCTCGTCCAGATGAGAAGTTGAGGACCGGCCAGGGCGATGCCGAAGAGGCCCGCCATCAGGCCGGCGACGGTCGGTTGCCACTCCGTTTGCGGATGGCGGACGACGATCATGCAGAAGACAAGCATCGCGAGGCCGAGCACCAGCCAGAGGCCGGTACGGCGGCGCATCTTCGAGTCCAGTTCGCCGGGCCTCATCGCGGCGGTCGGCGGAAGCATTGCCGCGGCACGGGCAGGGACCCATGCACCGAGGATCGCGGCGAGCATTCCGACGATAGGGGCCAAGATCCATGCGTCGGTCGGCACGACTACCGTGGGCGCGCCAAGGTCGAGCATGATGGAGAGCGTCGTCGCCGTTTGATGGAGGGCGTAAGCGGCGACCGCGCGGCCTCCGACGGCGCCGAGGATGGAGGCGATGAGCCCGACGAGCGCCGATTCGGCGGTGAAGACCGCAAGGATTTCGCCGCGCCGAGCGCCGAGTGCGCGGAGCGTACCGATCTCCTTGGCGCGTTGGACGACGGAGAGGGACATCGTGTTGTAGACGATGAAGAGGCCGATGACGGAGGCGAGGAGGCTGAAGCAGACGAGGATGGTTTGAAACTGGCTGCTGATGTAATCGAAAGTAGGGTTTCGCCCGTGTATCGGTTCGATGGCGGCGATAGTCCCCAAGGCCTTGCGCAGCGCGTCGAGTCGGTCGGGCGAATCGACGGCGATTTCGATGCGGTCAAAGCGGCCGGTGCGGCCGACGAAACGCTGCGCCGCGCCGATTTCCATGATGACGATGTTGCCGTCCATCGCGGCTGCGGGGCCGTCGGAACGGAGAATGCCGGCAATGGCGAAGTCGCGCGTTTCATTCGGACCCGTCAACGAAAGCGTGTTGCCGAGCTTGTAACCGAAGCGGTCGGCCAGTCGGCGGGGAATGACAACGGCGTCGGGATGGAACAGGAGCGTCGGCAAGTCGAGTTCGACGCCTTTTTCAAGTTGATAGCCGCGGAGATTGGCCTCGCGCAGAGGACTTATGCCCATCAACATGACGGTTTGACGGCGGGCTGAGAGGACGGCGGCCGCCTGCACGATGGGGGCAGCTTTGACGCCGGGCGTCTTTTCGACCGTCGCGAGTATCGCTTCATTCACGCCGCCGGGCGCGTCGATGCGGTATTGCGCCTTGCCGGCCAGCGCTTCGAGGTTGCCCTGGAAGGCGTGGACGATGCTCTCTTGCGTGATACGCATGGAGACGAAGAGCATGACCGCAACGGCGATGGATACGAGCGAGAGGAAATAGCGCAGCGGGTGTCGCCGGACGTGCTGGGGCGTTGTGCAGAGTAGTTGTTGGAAAACCGATGAGATCGTCACGCCGATTCCCCTCCGGGCGCATTTGTCTCGACGCGGCCGTCGCGAATTCGAATGACGCGATCGGCTCGAGCGGCGACCTCCGTATCGTGCGTGACGAGTATGGTGGTTCGCCGGTTTTCGTGGGCTGTTTCTCGGATCATGTCCATGATTTCCGCGCTGGTGGTGGAGTCCAGGTTGCCGGTCGGCTCGTCGGCGAGCAGGAGGGCGGGATCGGTGACCAAAGCGCGAGCGATGGCGACGCGCTGCATCTCGCCGCCGGATAATTCGTCAGGGTAGGCGGAGGCTCGGCTGCCGAGTCCGATTCGCTCGATCAGTGCGTGGACGGCGGGGCGGATGCTTGAAAATCGCCGGCCGTCCAGGAGCAACGGCATGGCGATGTTGCGGTCAAGCGGCAGATTCGGGAGAAGGTTGAAGAATTGAAAGACGAGGCCGATGCGATAGCGTCGCAGTTCGGTGCGCTGCGATTCCGACATCGCACTCGTGTCCCGGCCTTCGATCCGGACATGCCCGTCCGTCGGCAGGTCGAGGGCCGCCGCGAGGTGGAGGAAGGTACTCTTGCCCGATCCGCTGGGACCGACGACGGCGACGAACTCGCCTCGTGCGACATGGAGAGAGAGGCCGTCGAGGGCCCGGGTCGGTCGGCCGCGGCGCTCGTAGACTTTGCAGACGTCCTCGAAGCCAAGCATGTCGTTGGAATCCGGCATTCGGCCCGGCATCTTAAGGGAACGGCAATTGAATCGCTTGAAGAACTCCGGATTGCAATCCGCGGGCTTCCGCGGGAGGGTCTTCACCCGCATGGGTTGTTGGCCGATAATGTTTAGCCGGATATTGGTGGCACGAGAAAAGTAATGATTGTTGTGATGAAACCCGGTTGCACGCCGCAGGATGTTCAGCACGTCGTGCAGCTCCTGCGCGAGCGGGGGCTGAAGGACCACGTCATCGTCGGGACGGATCGGACGGTGGTCGCGGCGATCGGCGACAAGCGGCAGATCGACATGAGCGCGATCGAGAATGCGCCGATGGTCGATCGCCTGGTGCCGATCCTCTCGCCTTACAAGGTGGCGAGCAAGGAGGTCAAGAGCGAGCCGTCGGTGATATCGATCGGCAAAGGGGCGACGGTCGGCGGGAAGAAAATCTGCGTCATTGCCGGGCCATGCAGCGTCGAGGATGAGAAGCAACTCATGGCCACCGCCAAAGCCGTTCGAGCGGCGGGCGCGGTCGGTCTTCGCGGCGGGGCGTTCAAGCCGCGGACGAATCCGTATGAGTTTCAGGGTCTCGGTGAAGAGGGGCTCAAACTTCTTCGCAAGGCCGGCGAGGAGACGGGGCTCGCGATTGTGACGGAAGCGATGAGCATCGATCAGGTCGCACTGGTGGCGGAGTATGCCGACGTGCTCCAGATCGGCACGCGGAACATGCACAATTTCAACCTGCTGGTCGCGGCCGGTCGGACGAAAAAGCCGGTCATGCTCAAGCGCGGCTGGAGCGCGTCGCTGAACGAGTTTCTTCTGGCGGCCGAATACATCATCAACGAGGGCAACACGAACGTGATCCTCTGCGAACGCGGGATTCGCACGCACGAGACCTACGTTCGCAATACGCTCGCGCTAGGGATCATCCCGGCCATCCAGCGCGAGTCGCACCTTCCGATCATCATCGATCCATCGCAAGGGACCGGTCACGCCTATATGGTGCCGGCGATGAGCCGCGCGGCGATCGCCGCTGGGGCGGACGGTCTCTTGATCGAGGTGCATCCCGATCCCGAGCACGCGATGACGGACGGCGCGCAGTCCATCACGCCGCAGACGTTCGAGGAGTTGATGCGGCAGCTTGCCGCGATCGCTCTTGCCGTGGGCCGGACGGTTTGAAACAGATCAAGAAAAGCGGGAGTTCGACCGATCCGCCAATCGGCGGAGCCGGTTCGAAGGGTCCTCTTGTTAAGACACGAATCATCCAATTCGCTTCAGTGACGCCGCAGGCGGATCAAGAACAGACTTGGTGCGAGTAGTAAAATCGTCGTCGGCTCGGGCACGCCGGTGAACGCGACGGCCATGCCGAGTTCGAAGACGTAGCCGGGGTCCGCGCTTTGCACTCCGCTGGAGGCGCCGTCGTGGACTTTGGTGTCAGTGGGTAGCGGGTTCGGACGGGCGATGCCGTTGCCAAGGCAGGAAATGGTCACGCTTCGATTTCTTACAAGTAATTCCAGGATAAATAGTTACATTCAGATCACTTCTAGGAACACTCCCTGAAACGCCTGGCCCAGCGCCCATCTGACTCGGATATTCAGCATTCGTGGCTGTCAAATCCCCTTCACAGCCAATTCAAAGGGAGCTATAATAATGAGTAGAAGGGTTTGTTTGGGAATAGAATCGTCTCGCCGCGCGTTTATACCTGCGGGTGAGTAGCTATTAGGTTTGCGAAAGCGTCTAGGGCGAACGCACACCCGGTGATCCTCGGAGTACGGTCGGAAACCGTGAAGGGTGTTCCGTCGTGCCGCGAGGATGTCATATTTGTGTGACCTGATTGCAGGCGAGTGAGAGGCCGCAACGCCTCTTTGCCACGGATTGGCAGATAAGGAGTCGTCGTTATGTCTTCGAAGAATCGAAAGTCGCCGGGATTCACCCTGATCGAACTGCTGGTCGTGATCTCGATCATCGCCGTGCTGATTAGCATCTTGTTGCCGGCGTTGGGCGGTGCGATCCAACAGGCCCGCAAGATCCGCGATCAAGCGAACATGAAGGGCATCGGCACCGCGGCGCAGACGTATGCGAGCGATGACCCCCAAGGGATTCTCGGCCCGGTCCATCCCGAAGCCATTAACTTTAGGGGTGACGGCTACGCCGAGTATGGCGGCGGACCGGGGACGATGCCGTACGGCGGGTGGAACCAGGAATTCGATCCGCGCACGCGAGCCTTCAATCATCTTTTTTACGGCCCCCGAGGCATCGTTGCGAACACACCGCCCGGCGCTCGAGGCGTTTTTCAGGAATATCAATGCCCCGGGGATGAACTCGGTTGGCAGGAGTGGCCCGGGTTCGACACCAACCCCCTGGAGACCGAAACGTCCTACTTCAAGGCCAATGGTGCGGCCTTTCGCATGAATAACTTGGCGTACGACGACGGAACGTCGATGGGTATTTATGGCCGGCCGGTGAACCGGATTCCCGACCCCTCTTCGACGCTGGGTTTCATGGAGGCGCGGGTCTATCAAACGCTGTGGACTAATGATGCGTGGGGCATTCTCGCGCACGGGGAACTCACGAGCTATCACCGCAGGACCGGTTTCTTCAACGTCATCTACGCGGATGCGCATGCCGCGTTCGTGGACTTCGGCAACGGCACCTACTACCAACACATTATTTACCAGGATCACTCGGAGTGGAACGAGTTGGATGCGCGCGGAGGCTGGGGCCGGATGGATTGCTTGCCTGAGCCCATCTTGCCCTTCTAAGGCCCGCCGCCGAAGGTCGTGGAGTTCGTTTGTATCGAACGCAGCGTTGAAATTGGGTGAGCCGGCCCCAGCGTCGTATCTTAGGCCGTCAAGGACGCGTCTACATGAGCAAAAAGAACATCATCCTCGGTTCCATGTTGGTGGTGGGCCTCGGCATCAGCATTTATATGTGGACCGCCGTCGGCGTCGGCGCGGATACGGGCGATAAGAGCGTCGGGGCCAAGATGCAGAAGTTTACCTGTGCGAAGTGCAAAAATACTTTTGAAATGACGGTGGCCGAGGCCGGCGCGATGCGTCGGAGCCATGACGGCCAAATCATTTGTCCGGCGTGCGGCGCGGACGGCGCACAGAAACACGACACGGTGGTCAGCCTCGGCGGCGGTTCGGGCGGCTTCAAGCCGACGGATGGCGAGGAAAAGCCCTCGGAAGAACAGCCGGCAGAACAGCCCGTCAAGCGGAAGCTTGGCGGCGCCGGCCGCGTAAAGAAGGGTACGTAGCGGGTTAAGTTCCGATGATTTCCGCGAGAGGTCGGTGCGCCTGCTTCGACTCGGACAAGCACCCAACGGAGTCATTGCCATGTCATCCCAAAGCCGAAGAACGACGGCGTTCACCCTGATCGAACTCCTGGTCGTCATCTCGATCATCGCGGTGTTGATCAGCGTCCTGCTGCCCGCGCTGTCCGGAGCGCTTCAGCAGGGCCGAAAGGTGCGCGACCAGGCGAACCTGCGGAGCATCGCAACGCTGGCACAGACCTATGCCAGCGAGGACCCCAACGGCGTCATCGGTCCGGTGCATCCGGAGGCGGTGAATTTTCTCTATGAAGGCTACGCGGAATACGGAGGCGGCCCGGGAACGATGGTGGGGCCGGGAGCGGAAAACTACTTCGGATGGGGCCACGAGATGGACCCGCGGACCAGGCCCTTCAATCGTCTGATATATGGGCCTCGGGGCGTAGTGGCCAACACGGCACCTGGGGATCGGGGGGTCTTTCAGGAGTTTCAGTGCCCTGGGAACGAACTGGGTTGGCAAGAATGGCCCGGCTGGGGGAGCGACCCGCTTGAGACGGAGTCGCCCTACTTCAAGGGCAACGGCACGGCCTTCCGCATGAACAATCTGACTTATGATGACGGCAGCATCGCCGGCATCTACGGGCGGCCGGTCACCCGAGTTCCGGACCCGTCGCAAACGATCGGGTTCATGGAGTCCCGGGTCTTTCAGACCGTTTCCACGAACGATACATGGGGCGATCTGGTGCACGGGGAGCTGACCAGCTACCATGGAAAGACGGGGTTTTTCAATGTGACCTACTGCGACGGCCACGCGGCCTTCGTGGATTTCGGCAACGGCACCTACTATCAGCACATCATCTATCAGGACCACTCTGAATGGAACGAACTCGATTGGCGCGGAAGTTGGGGACGAATGGACTGTTTCCCGGAACCTCTCATCACGAGGTTTTAGTTCGCACGATAGCTTTGGAGAGCGCGGCGGCGATGGGCCGTCGCTGGGTTGTGAACGCCCGAGGGTCTTGATTCTGCGCCGCAGGTTTTTTATCGCTTGGGCTTGAAACCATGAACAAGAAGAAGCAGATGATCGTGGCAGGGCTGATCCTCGTGGCCGGTCTGAGCGCGAGCGTCTATCTTTGGGTCACCGTCGGCTTCGGTGAGGACAAGGGCGACGCCACAGTGGCGGGCCAGATGCTGACCTTCACCTGCAAGCAGTGCAAGAAGACGTTCAACATGACGGTCGCGGACGCTGGAGCGATGCGTCGCACGCACGAGGGGCAGATCATCTGCCCGGAGTGCCATGCGGCCGGCGCCCAGAAGCACGACGTCCGCATCGTCGTCAGCGGTGATGGCGGGTTCAAGCCCGACGACGAAGGCAAGGCCCCCGAGGAGACGCAAGAAGCCGCCGTACCCAAGAAGCCCAAGGTCGGCGGAGGCGGGGCACGAAAGAAACAACCCTGACCCTCGATCGTCAAGCGCCTCGTCCTCGGGTACCTGCGTGGGATTCGCTCTGATTCTTAATCGCCCCATCCCACGGGGCCACTTCCATTCGATCGCAACTCTTGGTAAATTGTTTTATCAGGGCCAAATGGGGATCGGATGGTTCGTCGGTGTCATTTACCCGCGATAGGGCTACGCCGAGCCGTAGTTGGGCTGGGGGCGGCCAACTCTGCAATGATGTCCGGAGGGATGACGATCTGCTCGAAGAGATTGGGCAATACTTCGACGTGTTCGATGTTGACCAGCGCGATCAGGGGTGACGTATCGGCGACGACGAGCATCACCGGCCCTTGGGAAAGAGCCGATCAAGCATCCGGCGGTCCGCCTCTAGGTCTTCCATCATGAGCGAGCCTTCGAAGACGTTGTGTCGTTTGAGATAGGCGTCTGTATCGAACCGATCCAAGCCCAGAATCTGCGACAGCTCGAAGTGGCTCAGTTGTCCCCGTCGGAACAGTTCCACGGCGTAGGCTTCCTTCACATCGGCGTCGAGGTTTTGGGTTTGGGCGCGGAGTTTCTCTTCGACGCCCGCTGGAAGATCAAAGGTGATGGTCAGCGCCACGCGAGTATCTCCGATTAAATGCTTCGGCCGACATTACATGATAGCTGAAGCGTCGGCTTTTTGCTAATGGTGTCACGAAATAGGGCGAGTTCCGGATTCTCCAAGCGGCCGGTAAAATCCGCTTGCACCGACTTTTTAATAACGCAATCTAACAAGGCCGGTGGTCTCCTATACTTCGCCCTTGAGCTTTCGGGTCATCAGTTCGGTCAGCGTCGCGATCACTTCCTTGCCCTCGAAGAGGACGCCGTGGACGGCCTCGGTGATGGGCATGTCGACGTGGTGGCGCTTGGCAAGTTGATAGACGCTTTTCGTCGTGGGGATGCCCTCGATGACCGACGGCGTCGAGGCGATGACGTCCTCAGCTTTGCGGCCCTGGCCGATGAGTTGACCGGCGGAGCGGTTGCGGCCCAGCGGCGAGACGCAGGTGGTGACGAGATCGCC
>CAYMXF010000113.1:0-1569 GCA_964393935.1 uncultured Planctomycetaceae bacterium | reverse complement strand
TGGATGATCTGGCTGGGGCGCAGCAGCGTGTCGTTTTCGATGCCCTTGGCGACGTTGACGACGGGCACGCCGCGCGGATAGGCGGGGGCGATCCGCTGCCAGACGCCGCGCATGTATTGGCAGGGCACGGCGGAGACGACGAGGTCGGCGCTGGCGAAGACGGCCGCGGGGTCGGTCGTGAAGGAGACGCGGTCGGGAATCTTCAGGCCGGGCAGGTAGCGGCGGTTCTCGTGCGTCGCCTTCATCGCCTCGATGTTTTGGCGGTTCTGGCCCCAGAGGCGGACGTGGACGCCGCGGTCCGCGAGCATGACGGAGCAGACGGTGGCCATCTGCCCGTCGCCGATCATGGCGACTTGTTCGACCATCGTCGGTATTAGAACGCGACGACGGGGCGGGGACAACTCCTAGTGGATTAGCGAATCGCTGGATGGGAAGATTTTGAATGCGGAATTCGGAATTCGGAATGCGGAATGGGGAAGCGGGCAAGAAAGTCTGCCACATCGAAATTCTCTAGGGAGGGGAGGATCAGGTCGGCGGCGCAGAGGCGCCGTGGGTCGCCCAGGCCGATGGTCTTCATGCCGGCGCTACGGGCCAGGGCGATGCCGGCGGTGGAGTCTTCGACGACGACGCAGCGGCCAGGCACATGCCTAACGGCGGCGGCGGCGAGATGGTAGCGGTGCAGGCCGGTTTTGGCTCGGGCCTCGTCGTTGCCGTCGATGATGACTTCGAATCGGTTGGAAATATCGACCTGTTCGAGGACGGAGCGGGCGTTGCGACTGGCGGAGACGGCGGCGAGTTTCATACCGGTGTCGGCGAGGTCGGCCAAGAGACGTTGCAGACCGGGCAGGATGTCCGCGCTGGTGAGCGATTTAAGTCCCGCGAGATAATAGTGATTCTTGCGGTCCTTCCACTCCTCGAATTGTTGAGGCGGGATCGACCGGCCCTTGAGCAGGCGTCGAAGCGAGTCGTCGCGAGAAAGTCCGCGGAGCGCCTGGGCGTCCGCGTCGTCGAACGGCAATCCCTCGACATCGGTGAGGCGTTTCCATGCGGCGGCGTGAAGCGGGGCGGTATCGGCGATGACGCCGTCGACGTCGAAAAGAAACGCCGCAATTCCAAGTGAATTCCCGGCCTGACGGTGTTCGGCAGGTACAGCGGCTCGGCGCGACGTGGTCTCGGCTGTCGGCACGCTCTTGTATCGGCCGTTTATGAGGGCATATTCAGCGTCACTCCGGGTGACCCATCCCGTGCCGGAGGCCGGGTCGCCACGGCGACTCGACTGGGCGAGGTGGGGGACGGGCCAACTGCCGTTGTATCAGGGGAGCCGACGGGCTATCCTTAAGTGAGGAGAATCATGACGCTGCAGGTTACTATTTCATCCGATGCTGAGGCAACGCTTCGCAAGCAAGCAGACGAAGCGGGTCTGCCCGCTGAGGCCGTCGCCGCCCGGTTGCTTGAACGTTCTCTTCACAAGATTCCCGACTTGAGGGAGATCAGCGGCCCTATCTACGAAGAGTTTCGCCGGTCAGGCATGACCGAGGATGAACTGACGGAACTCCTCGAACGTGAAAA
>CAYMXF010000112.1:0-9698 GCA_964393935.1 uncultured Planctomycetaceae bacterium | reverse complement strand
GGCCGAGCCCGCGGCGATCAGGTTGATGGTCCCGCCCGGGGCCGTAAGGGTACTGTTGACGAGCGTGATGTCGCCGCCGACGAGGGACAGGGTATCATCGTCGCCGAACTCAAATTCGCCCACGTCCACCGCCAGCGAGCTGCCGACGAGCGTCAGCGCTCCGGTCGGTTGGCCCAGGAACCCGAACGCTTCCGGCGCGGCGACCGTCAGGGTGCTCGCGTCGGGGTCGCGGGCGCTGAACAGCGCGCCGTCATCGAACCGAATGTGATCGGCCGTACCGACATGAAACGACCCCGGAACATCGATCGTCGCATCGGCGCCGAACATCACGCCCGACGGGTTGATGAACCAGAAATCGGCACCGGAAACCTCGGAGCGCAGCAGACCGTCGATCGTCGATGGATCCCCGCCGGTCACCCGAGCGATCACGTTGGTGAGGCCTCCCGGCCCCGTGAACGTCGCGCTCTGATCCGTCAAGACGTTGAACGCCTCGAAACTGTGGAACAGGTTGTCGCCCTTGATCGTGCCTTGGACGGCGTCGATAACGAAGTCGGGCCCAGCCAAGGTACCCGCCGGACCCGTCGTTCCGTCGAGAACGACCTGAGCCCCGGCCTCGTTGCCCGCCACAACGGCCACGGCGAACCAAAGCGCCCAAAGTCCCCGAAGGCCCCACATGCGGAGTGTCCTCCTCGACACATCCCCCAGCCCACAGTGCCCTTCAATACCACGCTTCGTTGGCACCGACCTAGCGCCAAGGGGCCGAAGGGGGCTCCCGGCAACCCCGGTTATCGACCGGGTAGTCGGTACGATCGGCATGAGGCTACAATCGTGGTCCGTGTGACCCTGCGCGGCACGACGGCAGGAGAGGCCGCGAAACTGTATCAAGGACTTGGCGCATGACCCAGCGGATGAGAGACATCCTTTTTCGATGCAGCCTGTTGTGCGTGTTGCACGCGGGCATGCTCTGCGCGCCATGGATGACATCGGCTTGGTCGGCTGAAGGTGGTCGGGAGCCACTGCCCGATCGGGCGATTCTTCGAATCAAGCCGCCGGCTGCCGACACATCGACAACCATCGATGCCTGGAGCCAAGCAATCACCGCGGCTGCCAGTCGCTCCGATGTCGATGCACTCATGGATGCGCTCCTGCAGAGAGCCGAGGCTTATCGCGCCGCTGGAATCATCGAGCCGGCGACCGCCGACCTCCTGCAGTGCAGGGCCCTAGCACAAGAGACGGGCGATCTTGGAAGAGAGGCCGCGGCAACAGGGGCCCTCGGGAGCGTCTATTACGCCAACGGCAGCCTCACGAACGCGGCCGAGCAACTCGAGGAAAGCCTGCGCCTGGGTCGGGAGGCCGAGCGTGCCGATCTAGTTGCTCGGTCGCTTATCAATCTGGCGGTCGTCGAGACCACGAATCGAGAGGCCGATCTGGCATTGTCGCACCTCGACCAGGCTCGGCACCTGATCGATCCGTCGTCGCACTCGCTTCTAGCGCTCGTCGACCTCAACGTCGGGCGCGCGATGCTTGCCGCGGGTCGGTTCGAGATGGGGCAATCAATGCTCGTCTCGGTTGGCGATGCCCTGTTGCGACTGCCTGCCGCCGAAGGCCGATCCGAGTTGCTCGCGGCCGTGGCGGCCTCCTTGCTCGACCTGAGGGATTTCAGTGGTGTGGCCGACCGGAACGTCGCCGCCGCAACGTACCGATATCTAGAGGCCGCAGCCAAAGACGGAGTCAGCCTCAGTCCCGCGATTCACGCGGCGATCGTGGGCGACCTCGCTCGACTCTATGCATTTGAAGGCCGTCATGAGGAGGCGTTGGAGCTCGCCCGTCGTGCGATCGCCGCCACGCAACTGGAACCGGTTCCTGGAAACGCGGTTCGTTGGCATTGGCTTGCCGCCCGGCAGCTTGGCGTACTGGGCCGCGAGGTCGACGCGAAAAGCGCGTATGAGCGAGCCATCGCCGAAGTACGCGCCGGCCGCTACGACCTTGTACTCGCGCCGGACATCTATGGACGAAGCTTCCGCGAAACCGTGGGCCCGCTATTCACGGAATATGTGAGCCTACTGCTCGAGGAGGCCCGTCATCCCAAGGACGAAACGGCCCGGCGCGAGTTGTTGGAGGCGGCGCGGGAGTCCCTCGAGGTCTTCAAGTCCGCCGAACTCGAGGAGTATTTCCGAGACGATTGTATTGCCTCGTTCCTCTCGACCACACGCTCCGTTGACGTCATCGATCCGTCGACGATCGTCATCTACCCGATCGTGCTGCCGGAACGTCTCGTCCTCATAGTGTCGTCGCAGGACACGATCCAGAGCTTTGACGTTGCGGTCGGGTCAGGTGAACTGACGGACACCATTCGCGCTTTCCGGCGAGGCCTTGAGAAGGTGACGACCAGGGACTATCTGGCGCCATCGCGCGAACTCTACGACTGGATCTTCCGCCCGATCGAGGACCTCGTTACATCTCTCGGCGCAAGGACCCTGCTGTTCGTTCCTGACGGTGCATTGCGAACCATCCCGATCGGTGCCCTCAATGATGGTCAGCAATTCCTCGTTGAGCGTTACGCGATCGCGGTCGCCCCGGGCCTGAACCTCATCGATCCGCGACCGATCGACCGCAGCTCGACAAAGCTGCTGGTCGGCGCACTGACCGAGGCGCGAGGCGGCTTTGCCGGCTTGCCGAGTGTCGCCGAGGAGATCGAGACGGTAGGCGCGGTGTTTGGCGGTCGTGTGCTGCGCGACGATGAGTTCACGCTCGACAATTTGCGCCAGGCGTTGACCGAGTCCCCGTACACCATCGTGCATTTTGCCTCTCACGGCCAACTGGGCCGAAAGGCCGAGTCGAGCTTCGTTCTGACCCACGACGGAAGACTCAGTCTCGATGACCTCCAGTCCCTCATGGCGTTGCGGCAATTCCGCGAGGATTCGGTCGAATTGCTGGTGCTGAGCGCGTGCCAGACCGCGGCGGGCGATGATCGGGCCGCGCTGGGACTCGCGGGAGTTGCGCTCAAGTCCGGGGCAAGAAGTGCCATCGCAAGCCTGTGGTTCGTCAACGACACTTCTGCTGCAAGCTTTGTCGCCGAGTTCTACCGGCGTCTCAGTGACCCGTCCGTGACCAAGGCCGAAGCGGTCCGGCAGGCACAGGTCGTCATGATCGGTGCTCGTCGGTTTCGGCATCCGGGGTATTGGGCGCCGTATCTTCTTATCGGCAACTGGCTATAACGCGGCGGGGGCCTCGGATGGGGGCGGGCCAAACGCCGCATCAACACCGGCATCGACTGTACGTCGCGGGCCTCCTCATCGTCTGTGCCACGGTTGGCTTGGTCACGGTCCTGCACAGACTTGGATACCTCGAACGCTTTGAGCTGCTTGGATACGACGTTGGCGTCAGCCAGCGGGCGCTCATCGGTTCGCTGGATTCGAGGATCGTCATTATTGGGGCCACCGAGGAAGACGCCGTTCAGTTTGGTTGGCCGTTGTCTGACCATGTTCTTGCCGAAGCAATCGACACCTTGGCTGCTGCTGGGGTACGCGTGATTGGCATCGATCTCTACCGTGACCGTCCCGTCGAGCCAGGAGGCGCTGAACTCGACGGTTTGCTCAGGCGCCTCGAAAGTGTCGTCTGGATTCATCGCATGGGCGACGCCGACCACAGTGGCATCGATCCGCCGTCGGCTCTGGTCGGGACGAGACGCTTCGGCTTCGCCGATATCGTGCCCGACGAGGATGGCATCGTCCGTCGAGCGCTCCTTTACCAAGAGGTTGGCGGCAGAGTTGGCGCGGGTTTCGCCCTCGCGGTGGCGCAGACGTATCTGCGGCCAATGGGGATCAGGGTCTCCAAGGCTCCTGATAACCCCGCGGCGATCGCCTTGGGCAAGGCCGTCTTCGATCCAATTGGTCCCGATGACGGGGCCTACGCCGGCATCGACACTCGGGGATTCCAGATCATGGTCGACTTTGCCGACGGACGGCTGCCGTTCGCAGTCTTCTCGATCGGCGAACTGCTTGAAGGTCTGGTACCCGGAGAGGAACTGCGCGACCGCATCGCGCTCGTTGGAGCCACCACCGAAAGCGTCAAGGACTACTTCTATACGCCGCTTGACCTTTTTGGCAGCCGCCTTCAGAGCACCAACGGAGTAGTGCTACACGCACTCATCGCCGGCCAGATCCTGAGACGCAGTCTTGACGGAGCCAGAGCGACCCGCGGCGTCGGCCCTCTGCTCGAATTCGGCTGGATTCTCGTCTGGGCCACCGCGGGCGGCATGGTCGGATATTTGAGTTCGAGCGCCCTTCGCTTGTCCGTCGCAATCGCCTTCGGGCTGCTGGCGCTGATCACCGGTTGGTACTTGGCGCTTGAACACTACGTATGGCTACCCCTGGTCGCTCCGATGCTGACATGGACCCTAAGTGCCACGCTGATGCTTCCGGCCACGCTCGGTCACCGAAGGATGATCGCCGACCGCGACCGGAAGTTTATCCGCGAAGCGTTCGATCGGTTTCTCGCGCCCGAAGTGATCGACGACATGATGGCCAAAGGTGCCTTGCCGACTCTGGGCGGCGAGGAGAGGATCGTAACCGTGCTTTACTCCGACATCGAGAACTACTCGAAGCTGTCGGAACTGATCTCGCCGACGGAAACCGTTGGCATCATCAACAAGATTTTCACGTCGCTGACGTCCATCGTCCAGTCGCGACGCGGCTTCGTCATGCAGTTCGTTGGCGATGCCATGGCGGCCGTGTTCAACGCTCCGGTCGCGGATCCGGACCACGCGGACAATGCGGTCACCGCCGCACTGGAATGCCATGCTGCCATGCGCGATCTGATCGGCAGTCTTGTTCTGCCATCGGACATCCGGCTGCGCGTGCGCTTCGGCATCAACACTGGCCGCATGGTGGTTGGAAATATCGGGTCCGAAAAGCGCCTCAATTACACGGCGATCGGTGACGGCATCAATGTTGCGGCTCGACTTGAAGGCGCGAACAAGGTGTACGGTTCCAGCATCATTACGTCCGAGGACACCGTCAGCAGTTGTCATGAACGTATCCTGTTCCGCGAGCTCGACCGAGTCGCGGTCAAGGGGCGTGTGCGACCGATACGAATCTTCGAGCCCATGGACGAAAACGATCCGCGGGCACGAGATGGGGATCGGTTCAAAGCCGCGCTGGCGCTATACCTTGAGCGGCATTTCGCGGAAGCCGCCGAGGAATTCGATCAACTAAGTCCTTCGGATCCGACATCGCTGGTTCTTGCCGAACGCTGTCGCGCCTACGTCCACGCGCCGCCCGATGCGGATTGGAACGGGATCTTCGTTCTAACGGAAAAATAGCCTTGGCGTCGGACAGTCCGGAAGGCGAAGCTCCTTTCGCGCGCAGCTCTAAGGGAACGTCATCTTCCCTGTTCGGGTGATTTAATTCCCTGTTATCGAGAATAATTTCCCTGTTTTGTCTCTCGGGGAATTGCGCCGTAAGTTACTGAGGCGGCTCGCGTTTCGGTGCTGATATCAACACAAACTGGCCCCGAATCGCGGTTATTCCCTCTAATTTCCCGTGAAACAGGGAATCGGGTCCTGAGACAGGTTCGCAGCGGACTACATCCACCGCCAGCTAAGTGTTTGATACAGAAGGATAAATTGTCTTTTGGCCAGGACGCGGAAACGGACCCAAGTATCCGAGGCTTGGCTACGGCACGGGTCTCGTTCTTGTCGATGGAGACGTTCCGAGTGCGGCTGACGTGGGCCTTTGTGCCCGAGAGTCTCCTACGCCGGTTTGACTGGTACGGGAACTTCGAGGGCGGTGGCCGGGCGACCTCGTCAAGACGCGGCGAACAATAGATTTGACCGGGCGGGAGCCTCGCACCGCCGGAACGAGACGTCTTCTTCTTCAGTCGAGCGGTGCCGCCAGTGGGCGATAGACTCAGTGGCTCAGTGCATGCCGAGCACGATGCGCTGCGCGTCCCAGGCCAAGGGAATGCGGATGTCGTTCGAGAGCCGGTTGGCGGTGAGCTCGACCGGGTGTTGATCGCAAAGGATGGCCTTGACGACATCGGGGCCGAGGAAGCTCAAGCGAAGGATGCGCGTGAAGTAGGACCCGACCACGCCGGCCTCGGTGGCGAGATCGTTCATCGAGGCTCCGCCGCTCCGCATCACCATCTCTCGGTATCGATGGGCCTGGGCAAGCAGTCTATGGAGGCTGCGGTCGGCCTTGATCCTTGGACCTGCGTCGGGGCCATCGATCAAGAGCCGTGTCTCGATGCCGGCACGTTTGAGGCACGCCGGGACCGTGAGCGTCAGGATCGGCTGGTCCTCATCCGGCGTTGGCGACGAGAACGTCTCGCTCGCATCGTCACGGAGCAGGGCCGGGAGTCGATGGGGCAAGACCTGGATCTCGAGAATGCCGGGCCCGAGGTCGATCCGGCAGACGAGCTTCAAGAGGAGTTCACGTTGCTTGGCTGCCGTCAGTTCCGCCCAATCGCGGCCCAGCTTGCCGGCGCGTGAGGCCAACTGCGTTCGATCGATGACGTCGTCCACGCAAGGCTCGAGTGCGCCGAACACCTCGGCCTCGGTCGTGAGGAACCGCCGCAGGCGATCGACGACGAGCGCCTCGAGGTCCCCGGCTGGGACCCTGCGGCCGCGAGGAGCGTCCGTGCGTCGCCCCCGGACGAGCCCTTGGGAGACGTAATAGCGATACCGCGTACCCTTCTTGGTGGCGTGGCTCGGCGTCATGCGATGGCCCGTGTCATCGTAGATCAGGCCGGCAAGCAGACTCGGTTCGGCGGCTCGCACTCCGGTCTTGCGATCCAGCCGGTTCCCGGCGAGCCTGGCCTGCACCTCGTCCCAGAGCTGCTCATCGATGATCGCCTTGTGCTCGCCCGGGTAGCGGGCGTCCTTGTGGACGATCTGACCGCGATAGATCGGGTTGCTCAGCATCAGGTAGAGGGCGCCGCGGGCGATCGGGGTCACGGAGCAGAGCTACTACCGCTGGCGCAAGGAGTACGGCGGGCTGAAGATGGACCAGGCCCGGCGACTGAAGGAGCTCGAGCGTGAGAACAGCCGCCTGCGCAAGGCGGTGGCGGATCTGACGCTGGACAAGCTGATCTTGGCGCAAGCTGCCCGGGGAAACTTCTGAGCCCCGCCCGTCGCCGGGCTGCGATCGAGCATGTCACGACGAGCCTGAGGGTTTCTGAGCGTCGTGCCTGCTCGGTGCTCGGCCGGCACCGCTCGACCCAACGCAAGCCACCGCAGCCACCGGACGACGAAGCGGCATTGACGGCCGAGGCCGTCACGCTGGCCAAGCAATATGGCCGGTACGGCTATCGACGGATCACGGCGCTGCTGCGCCGTGCCGGCTGGCGGGTGAACGCCAAGCGGGTCGAGCGGATCTGGCGGCGGGAGGGGCTCAAGGTTCCACGACGGCAACCCAGGCGCGGGCGGCTGTGGTTGAACGACGGATCGTGCATCCGGCTCCGGCCGGAGCGGCGGGGCCATGTCTGGGCCTATGACTTCGTGGAGGATCGCACCCATGATGGGAGGAAGATCAGGATGCTGACGGTGATCGACGAGCTCACCCGAGAGTGTCTGGCCATCACCGTGGCCCGGAAGCTCAGCAGCGACGACGTGCTGGCCACCCTGACGGACCTGTTCGTCGAGCACGGACCACCGGAGCACACCCATTCCGACCAGGGCCCGGAGTTCATCGCCAACACGGTCAAGGGCTGGCTCGGCCGGATCGGCGTGGCCACGCTCTATATCGAAAAGGCCAGCCCCTAGGAGAACGGTTACAACGAGTCCTTCAACGGCAAGCTCAGGGATGAGCTGCTGAGCCTAGAGGTGTTCTACACGCTGGCGGAATCCAAGGTGCTGATCGAGGCTTGGCGACGCCACTACAACACCGAGCGCCCTCACAGCAGCCTCGACTATCGACCGCCAGCCCCGGAAACACTATGGCCGCCAAGCTGGTTGTGCGGCTCCGTTGCGCTCCGCCCGCCAACCAGCTTGGCGACAAATGTGCCCCTACACTAGCATCCCGCCTGGACCACCAACCTGGGGCAGGTCAACCCTCCTTGCGTCCAGATCGGCCAGCGTGCGGGCGACGCGCAGGACCCGGTGGTAGCCACGGGCCGAAAGCTTCAGCTTTCCGGTCGCCTGTCCCAAGAGCGCGACTCCGTCGCCGTCGGGCGTCGCGACGCGCATCAGTAGCTCGCCGTCGGCCTCGGCGTTGGTGCATATGGTCGCGCCGCTGCCGTCGTTCGTCGCGTAGCGCGCGCTTTGGATCTCGCGCGCCTTGGCCACGCGCCCGGCCACGGCGGTGGAGCCCTCGGCCGGCGGCGGCAGGGTCAGGTCGCCCGCCGGCACCTCGGGCACCTCGACGTGCAGGTCGATGCGGTCATGCAGCGGCCCCGAAAGCCGGGTTTGATACTCCGCCGCGCACCTCGGCGCCCGGGCGCACGCCCGCGCCGGATCGTCGAGGTAGCCGCAGCGGCAGGGACGCGTTGCCTTTTTGTCATTTGGGCTTATCGCCTTGAAATCATTGAAAAGGCGCTCGCTTGAGAAGCACCCGACGACACTGGGGGACCAACTCAAGAAGCGGAGGCATGAGCTCGGGCTCCTCCAAAAGGATGTAGCCGCCCAACTCGCGATCAACCCGTCGACTGTCCTAAATTGGGAAACAAACTGAACGATGCCGCCGATCCGCTTCCTCCCTCGGATCATAGAGTTCCTGAGCTAAGACCCGTTTCCTCCGCCGATCAGCCTGGGTGAGCGGCTCGTGAGGGCCCGGCGACGGGTAGGCCTCTCGCGCAAGCGTCTAGCCCGCCGGCTCGGGATCGACGAAGGAACCCTGGCCCGGTGGGAGAGCGGCCTCTCCAAGCCCTTTGGCCGGCATGCTCGCATGGTGGACGTCCGCCTTGCTTCAGAGGAGTCGCGTATTGGATTGCTGAAGGCCGTCAAGTGCTGCCGCAGCCTGCTTTGACGCTGTGCAGAGAGGGTACGATGTCGGACACCGCTCTCGTCAGGTGCAGCGTTCTGGACATCTATCCCCGTCAACAAGGTTCGCCCCGTGACTGTCGCCTCGGTGGAGACCGACATCGAGGGGGTCGTCATCGTTATCCAGGGGGTCCAGGTCATTCGGATTCCCGCGAACCGCGAGCGCCCCGAGATGACCGGCGTTGATCTGCCGCGCTACCGCGGCCGTGACGGCGTAAAGCAGAAGGCCATCCAAGTTCCGGAGGAGGTTCGAAGCCCGCTGGGAGACGCGATCCTCGAGCTTTGCTGCGAGCTCGGGATCACGCGGCGGGTCGCCGCGAGGCTGCCCAAGAACGCGTAGTCGTGGACGAAGGATGCATCGTTACTCCACCGTGGTAATCGAGATCGCTGTCAGGGCATTGCTCATCCGCCAGCGCGCGTTTGACTCCAGCGTCGGCCCGTTCATGAACTCATTGACGGACAATGCCACTCGCGATGTCCGCTCACGGGCCGGCAGCGGTCAAACGTAGCGATCTTGGCGAACGAACGGGATTGATCCATCAGCGACATCGAGGGAGCCAACTTCCGGCCGGCAGCACCTTCACCGCCGCAGTCCCCTGCTGGATCTGACAGAGTCCGACCTGCCCCGCAACGAAGCACACTTCGCAAGCGTCCGAGTCCTGTTACACCGGTAGGCCGCGTGGGATCCGCTTTTCCTGGTCGTAGAACGGTAGCGTGACGA
>CAYMXF010000111.1:0-9758 GCA_964393935.1 uncultured Planctomycetaceae bacterium | reverse complement strand
TAATAGACGAAGAAAAGCCGCTCGCCGCCATCCGGATTAGCCGCCCGACATCAACGTGCCGACGAACGGTTTTACGTCGCGGCCATCCGTAAGGCCGTTCCCGTCCATGTCGGCAGCATGAAGATGGCCGGGATCGGCGTCGAGCCCCAAGAGTACGTCAACGAAGATCGGCACGTCAGACTGATTGACGACGGCATCTCCATTCATGTCTCCGGGAAGATTCGGCACGCCCAATTCCGGCGGCGGCGCCTGCGGATCGTTGACATACTCCCGATAGCGGGTTAGCCAATATTGATAATCCACCAAGTCCACACATTCGTCGGCGTCCATGTCCGCTTCGACGTCAAACTCGTTCGCCCCCTGACAAGAGCCAAACGCCGCAAGAAACAGCCCGAAGTCGTCGCCGTCCAAGTCGCAGTCCTTGTCGATATCGCCGGAACGGTAGCAGCCCGACCCACCACCCGGCGTCACCATCACCGTCGAGCGAGAAATGCTGGGCGTTCGGAACAGCCCGAACGACACGTTGCCAGAGCAGTTCGGCGGCGCATCGGCGTCAAAACGGAAATTGTAGAGCGTCGCCCAGCGAAGGGCGTTGGCGTTCACATTCTGCGCGAAAGTTTGTGTCGCCCAGGTGATCGCATGGGCCGAAACCGTCGCCGTCCAATCCGTCCCGCTATACGGCTCGCCGCTGTGGTAGTCGACGTCGTGAAAGCCGATGTTCGTAATCGTCACTCCGTCGGGCAGATCGACCGTGAACGTGCCGGCGGATTGAAAGGAGTTCAAGTTCTGAACGGCATATTCGTAGTGCCACTGGCAGCCGCCGAGAAATGTCGCCTGGCCACCGATCCAGTAGATGCCGTAATACCCGCTTCCGCCGTCGTTCTCCACAAAGATTGGCGCTAATTGAATCGAAAGGTCATTCGCCAACCAGGCAAAGATTGCCGGGTCCTTCCGATGCGTCGGCCCGACGGGCGTGGGTTCGAATGGAAAGTTCGGAGTGAAAGTGACCTGTCGCCACGAGGCGTTGTTTGAGGAATTATTCCAAAAGGCGTCGTCGGGCGTGATGTATTCCGCTTCGATGAAATAAATCGCACCAGGGTTCAAGGCTGCTTCCAGGTCGCTGGTGTGTACCTGAAGGCGTCGTCCGATGCCCGGCGGCGGGCTCGGCGCGGTGAACGGATAAAGGAAAAAACCCTTCGACGCGTTGACCTGAGACTTGGGGCCCAGTTGGACAATGTTGGCGTTCAGGAACGACGAATAGGCGTCCGAGCAACCGACCCCGAGGGTGTCGCCGTTGGTCGGCTGGCACGCGCCGCAGAGTTGCTGGTTTTCCGTCGCAAAGCCGTGCTTGACCCAGGCCTGGCCGATCTGCTCGAACCGCCCGCTCATCAAGCGGAACATGTTCTGCGAAATGACGGGATGTTGATTGGTGCTCGAATACCAGACCAACTCCCGGTCGCCGATGTTGCAGGACTCCGTTCGAAAAGCAAACGCCGAGATCCCCCCGGACGTCGCAAGGTAGCGAATGTCATCACCGCCGGCCAGCTCGCCGACGATCACGTCAGGGCCGACCGACTGTGCCCGCGCAAGCGGCACCCGCACGGTCAGCAAAAGGGCGGCAGCGACCAGCATGGCCGGCCGGATTCGCATATCGATCTCCCGAGCAATTATCGGAGGTGCGTTCCCTCTCCCTACCGGTTAGAAACGAACGAGACATTAAGTATAATCCCCCGGTACCGACGTTTTCTACTTCTATCGCGTCGGTTTCAGGGCGTGTGGCGGAATGGCAGACGCTAGGGATTTAAAATCCCTTGTCCGTAAGGACGTGCGGGTTCGAGTCCCGCCTCGCCCATCGACTTGTCCCCTTGGGGCTCTGATATTGCGTTTTTCGTAGCGCCAACCGGGATTTTACTTTTCTCGTTCCGTTCCATTCCGCTCGGTTTCGCCGTGTTCTGCGCCGGATTTTGCGCCGCCTCTCGGTAGTGGGCTTCGGTCGTCTGTAGGTAGTGCTTCGATGCGACCTTCGGCGAATTGCCGAGCCAGGTGCAAACGGCGTGAAGGGGGAAGCGTTCGACTAGCTCCGTCTCCCTGGACGACCGTAGGTTCTGCCACAGCTTGCCCCACGGCTTCAACCCGGCCCGGTCGATGATCCGCGCGAATTGCGTCCTCAGATTGCCCGCCGCGTCCCTGTAGCGCGTGATTACATGCACGTCGCCCTCGGCCGCTTCGGCGAATCCTTCCTCCAGGTGTTTCAGCAATTCAGGAAACAAGGGCACGGACCGCGATTCGCCGCCGACGTGATGGGCCGTCTTGCTGGAACGCACCGTCATCCGGGCGCGCGCCCAGTCGATGTCACCCCAGCGCAGGGCCAGGGCTTCGGATGGAACGCGGAGCCCGCCGTATCGAGCCAGGGCAATCAGCATGCGCCACTGGCCGTCCGGCGCGGCCTCGATAACCTTTTCAATTTCCTCTGTCGTCACGAATCGGAATCTCGATGGATTCGCGCCCACCGAAGCCGCAAGACCCGTGAACGGATTGTCGGTTATCAGCCCACGCTTGCGGGCCGCGTTGAAAAACTGCCGGGCGATGCCGGTTCGCCGCCGCATTGTGTTGGGTGCGAGTTTTTGATCCGTCGCCAGCCATGCCCGCCACACCTCGGCGTCCGTCGCCGTGATAGCCTCCAACTTCCGATCCGCGCCAAAGTATTCCAGCAAGCACCGCCTCGAATGGCCATAGACAAGGTGCGTCGATGTTTTCGCATCCGTGCGGCCGTCGATGTAATCAGCCAGGAAAGCGTCCAACGTCATCGACTCGCGCTGCTTCACCGGATCAATCAGCATCACGCGGGCCAGCTTGCCGAGCATGACGCTATCGAGCTGCGCCACCCAGCGCGACGTTTCATCCGGCACGGCGCACCGCGTGATGGACGCGGACACAAGGTTTTCGACGTGGACGCGGACGGATTCGGCCGTGCGCTGCGCCACCTTGCCGAGCCGGATCGCCTTGCGTTCGTCGCCCGCGTTCGTGAATAGGATTCGCCGCCGTCCTTCGGCGTCGGTTGAAACACTCGCCATACGTCACCGTCCCTTCCGCGTCTTGGGCCTCAGTTCTAGGCCGAGCGCCTTGCATATCTTCGTCGCCGTTCCCAGCGTCAAGCCGCGTTCACCGGACTCGAAGCGCTGGACGACCGCGACGTGGACGCCCGAATCTTTCGCAAGTCGATAGATGCTTCGTTTGTCCCGGTCGATGCTCTTTCGGATGATCGTCGCCATGTCCATTTTGGGTACCTCTCGGCGGAGTCTACGCTAACTGCCGTAGCTTGTCAACCGGCGTAAAACACCCGTCTCTCAGGCCGTCCGGCTCCGCCGCGTTCGTCTAATGCGATTCTGGCGCGTCGGTTTTCCCGCCGTCGGGGCCGAATTGAGCCAAAACGTCCGCCAGGGCCAGCCGCTCGGCTTCGGGCCGATCCAGCCCGCCGTCAAACTCCATGATCGCCGCCCGCTCTTGGAATCGCTCGTGGGCCGTTTCCAGGTCGATGCCCACCGCCCGCTTGCGGGCCTCGAAAACCGTCGGATCGTCCAGAGCCGCCACGGGAACAGGGTGTAGCAGGTCATCGCCTTGCGGCTCGGCGCCCGTTGTGGCTAGACTATGGGCGTGACCATCGACAGCCTTAAAGCGCGTCTCGGTCGTCGGCCGTTCGAGCCCTTCCGCGTGGTCACGTCCAGCGGGGAGCGGTACGACGTGCGGCATCCCGAAAACGCTTGGCTCTACAAGAGCGGGCTTATCGTCGCCCACGGCGGGGGCAATGGCGACTTGCCCGAAAGCTACGCCGATCTCGCCTTGTTGCATATCACGGCCGTTGAAAAGCTCCCGGCCGTCCGCCGACGCGGCATCCACCGCTCGAAGCGCCGGTAGGCCATCGCCTTGCGGCTCGGTGCGTTCGGATGCTACACTATTCGCATGGTTATCGAGGATATCCGCGAATTGCTCATGGCCGATCCTTTTCGGCCCTTCTCCGTCACCATGAGTAGCGGGGAGCGCTTCAACGTGCATTCGCCCCTGTCCGCCGCCCTTCTCAGCGACCGCTTGTTCGTCACCCTTCCCGATGGCGACCATTGGGCCTTCTGCCCGTTCGCCCATATCGCATCCGTCAAGACCGTCGCCGCCAACGGCCGATCCCGCACCCGCCGCAAGCGCCGCCAGTAATTCCGCCTTGTGGTCCGCCAAGAGCCGCCGTAGGCCCTCGTCCACGGCCGAGAGCGGCCTGTAGCGAAGCCGATCGCCGTGGGCCTGTAGTTCAATCCCCCGCCGTCGGATTTCGCCAAGGATCGCTGTCACCGTCATACCTCACCCCACTCGCACACTGGCGACACTGGCGACGGCGACAAAACCCCGGATTCAGGCTCACCGTCGGGGGTTTTGTCGCCAAGAGCATTGTCGCCGCGCCGTAACACGAAGGTGCGCAGCGCAGGGCGTCCACCTTCCGGTTGCTGGGGGGAATCCCGCCACTCGCCGATTCCACCCTCCACAAGCTGATTCAGGTCTTGCTCTGCTTTACTTGGGTCGTCTCGGTAAACCCTTGGGCCTCTGGTTAGATCGCGGGCCGTCACCCGCCCGCCTTTTCGTTCGATCCAACTCACAAGCTGGCGCAGCTCCGCCGTCTCGGGGTCATCGGCCAGCCTGCAATAGACCCGCTCGGCTTCGTTTGCGAACCAGTCCGCCAGGGCGCAGGCGCGACGCATGGCATCGCCGCAGACGAGCCTGGAAGCCGGATCATCCGCCAGTTGGAAGATCAGGGCGAACCGCGCCGCGTAGGCTTCGATCTTGGCGAGCGCCGCGGCCGTCGCGTCGTCCGGGGCCTCATGCTGTTTGACCGCGTGCGCGTCATACCACGCCGTCCAGACGGTCAGGGCGTCACCGTCTAATCCAAGAGCCACGGGCAGCGGCCCATGCTCGCCTATCGCTTGCTCCAACTGCGTCAACGCGACGATTAGATCGGCATAGGCTCGTCTTGTTTGCTCCGATGGGGCTCGGCGCGTGAATTGCTTTAACTTCGCGGGCGGATGCACAACGAGGAGCCGCGCCGCAAGGCCGCTTTCAAAGTGCTCCCCGCGCATGACGTTGGCGAATATGCTCGGCTGGATCGTGCCGTAGAGGCTCACGGCCGTGCGTGATAGGTAGATCGTCGCCCGGTCCGTCTTTCGATCCACGCTCAATCGACCGGCGCGATGGAGCTCAAGCCAAGCCGCGGAGTCGCCGCCGTTTTTCTTGTACTGATTATGCGACCGTACCCATGCCGCCAGCTCGTCGCGCCAGACGAAAACGCCGCGAGGATTCTCTTGGAGGATCGGCGCTAATCCTTCCAGCGTGACATCGGCCACGATGAATCGCCTACGGGAAGGCGGATCGGGTTTTTCAGGCGGATCGCCGCCGGCACTCGGCCGCTTCCAGGCAGCCAATTCTTTTTCATATTGCAGCTTCCGATCCTCGTACTCGGCCTGTGCCTCCTGATTAGCGAGCTGCGCCAGGTGCTCCGCGTCGGACAACGGTTTGATCGCGGCTTCCGCCGCCGGGCTCTTGACTGTGCCGGAGCGGGCAATCATCGTGCCCCAAACGATCGCGGGCTCCCGCCAGCTATCGAGTAGCACAATCTCGCGGGCCGTGCCGATCGCACCGGCCATCGTACAGAGCGCAGGTAATGCCACAAACGCGGCATCGCAATTCATCGCCGCCGATGTTTCGCGCACAAAACGAGCCACGGACGCGGGCAGCGTGTCAACCGGAAAAGGGACATAATCGTCCATCATGCACCGCCTCTCACGGTCGCCAGTGCGCGACTGGAAAACCGGCGCGTCGGCGGAGGCGCGGCCGTCCTAATCGTGCCGCTATCAATACGGGTATCGCCGAGCGGGTTTTTAATCCAACCGCGCAGCACACTCCAAAGTCTTGCGACTTGGCGATGCTTGCGAGCGCAGACTTGCAGCTCGCGCGCCCACGAAGGCAACCCGGCCGCGCTACTCTCGCGCTCTAACACGTCGCGCAGCTCCGCCGCTGGATCGCCGCCGCCGCCGGGAAGGTCGAATCCGGCGTCGTGCGCGACGCGGAGAATCGCGTCGATAGTCGGACGGACCTTGTGCTCGGAGAAGCCGCACAGAATCGCTACAAGGTTCCAAAACTCAGAGGAAGGAAAGTCGCCGGGTGAAAGCCGTAGATCATCGTCGATGGCAGTCACGGGCGGATCGGTAAGCGCCCTGAAAAAAGAACAGGTGAACCGCTCGGCCGCGTCAATCCATCGCAAGGCGAATTGCTCGCCAAGCGATTGCAATTCGGCCGCGCGAGGATAGGATTGAGGGTGCTTATGATCTTCGCCCGGACCCCGCGTAGCCAGCGCGGGCCGGGCCATTTTTTTAAGTGTCATCACCGAGACCCCCCCGCCGCTTCCAGCATCCGGCAGCCGTTCTCAATCCAAGACGTGATCTCCGATTCTCGCCATCGCGTGCTTCTCCCCACCTTCAGCGGACGGGGCAAACGACCCGCAGACGCGAGCTTAAATATCTGGCGTTGGCAAAGCTGACAGCGCGTCGCCACGTCTCGCGCCGTGAGAAGTGATTCATTCATCGGTCGATACTCCTGCGCCGCGACACTGCGCGGAACGCAAGAGCACAACTACCACGCGCGCCCGATGGATTTAATTCGCGCGAATTATTTCCGGCGCGCTGGAATGAAGCGGGCTAAGCGGGCGTGGAAAAGAATGGCGCGCCGGATTTAATTATTTCGCTTGACAGTGGTTTCTGTCCGGCGCGTTTGCCGAGATCAGGTAGGCGTGCGGATTCGCTTTTCGCGACCTCGATATCGATCAACGGCCGCGCGGACATCGGCTTCGTTCATGCCCTTGCTCGTGGCAAAGTCGGCGTAGGTCGCACAGTTCCCGTGCGTGTGGGCCTCTTTCCATTGCGTGGCGATTGCCGCGTCACTTACTGGGTTCGACTTGACGGACCCCGCTCGCCGTCCAGGTCGATTGTCCGTCTTGCCCATGCCCGCCGCCGAGAAAGTCAGCGCAGGCTGATCGGCGATATGAAACTCAATCACCTGGCGCAGGTCTCGAAGAAACCGCGCAATCGCTGAGGCCGCACCCCTGAGAGCCAAAAAACGATCGCCCTGCACTTCGGTATCCAGCCGTTTATCTTTGAGTGGCAGCGGGAAAGGACCAAAAAGCCTTACCAGCGCATTGCGTCCTTGTTCTGACAAGGTTTCCGCATAATTGTGTAGCCCCAATTCAACCAATAGATTCAACCCGTGATTCTTGCTCCAAAGAAGTCGCGCCGCAGATGGCTTTAAGCCAATTTCCAAAAGGTATCCCACAAGTTCTTCTACTCGATCATCGAACACATGCTCAGAAAAGAAAGTGACTGGGTCTTCCGAGACGGCGGCTCGCTCATTGGCTTCGAGGAGTTCATTGAGAAGATGCAAAGCCCGTCGCCGAGACTCCGACGAAATGGACATAAGCACCTACCTTCCGATCGGGTCGGATCGGGCGAGCCAGCCGGGTAGGTGGATCGGCTAGGCCCGCCCAATCCGCTTGACGCAGCCGATTGCAATCAGCCGCACGCACCCGACAGGCTCGCCATTTTACCAGGGAGTCCGGTACAATGCAGGCTGGACCATTTCGCCAGGGAGGGCCAGGATATTGCAACGCCGTTTAGAAAGGGCATCCATGAAGCCAAGGTTTTCAACGCTGGTTCTGCTTCTCCTCTGCGGTTGCGTCCGGGTCGAATACCTCGACTACCGGGGCGTCCAGGCATGGCCGACCGGCTCGGCGTTTGTACAAGACGTTGATGGTATGCCGGTGTACGAAGGTCTGCCGGAGAAACCTTACGACGTTGTCGGACTCGTTGACGTTTACGACGATCAGCCATTCTTCCACAGCGATTCGACAAAGAAAAAAGTCTTGGACCAAGCCAGGAAGCATCACGCCGACGCGATTGTCTGGCTCAGCGACCGCACCGTTTCCAGCGGCTCTTTGAAGATGATCCCAGAGGAAAAGGTTGCCGCTCTCCTTGACACGGGGCGCTCCAGTCAGCCGGAGATGGTCGTCACGCACGTCAGCCAGTACGTCGCGACGACATACAAGAAAAGCCTGCGAAGCAGCCTCTTGTTGGTCCGGTGGAAATGAGGCAATTTTGAAAGGAAGGGTGCGCTATGAAATGGTTGACTCTTGCTACGTTACTTGGACTCTTGACTGCAACGGGATGCGGGACGGGCGTTCTCGGCCCCGATCCGAGATTGTTGGTCAATGATGATTTGCGGGCCGTGTGCGGCTTCGCTGACGGGAACATCCGGGCGATCATCATCGAGGTCGATGCCCTCCGTCAAAGGGGGACGGACAAGTTCACGGCCCTGCAGTTTGAATTATCCGGCTGCGACAGAGCGTGCAAAGAGGGGTGCGCAGAACAAGGCCCGGATTGTACGCCGACAATCCTGCTGAATTGCCAGTCGATTTGCGGGCCTTGCGCGGCCGCCATCGTCGATCAGGTGTACGGCCAATGAGTAGGGCGCAGCCTGTAGCATTTCGACCGAAGCTCAGCAATTAAATGAGATATTAAATGTCTCAGTACATTCCGGAAGTCACAAAAAAACAGCCGGTGGAGTCGCTTCGGAGGGGGAGATAACTCAAGGGACTCCGACGCAGAGGCTCCGGGGGTCCGGGGCAATTCCGAGGCGCCGAGGGGCTCCCAACACGTCGAAAACCGCACGGAAAGCCTCGAAAACAACGACACAACCTTGCGCTCCGTGCCAAGCTCGCGCACACGCGCCTGGGGGAAACGATTATCAGGGCCGCGATGTCACGCCGGAAGACATCTTGCAGCCTTCACCATCGCAGCGATGCCCGTCCGGATCGCGTCCGGCAGAATCGGCCACGCCCGGATCAGCGCGTCCAGGTCGGGGTCCGAACCGGGGTCCGTGGGGCCGGTCGTAACGGGCTTTTGTGCGCCAAGCGCGCCGGATTTTGCGCCGCCTTGTGGCGGAGTCGGCGGATTCCCTATACTTTTCGGGGATGGTTCGAGTCCCGCCTCGCCCATCGACAATTCGAGCCGGCCACACGGCCGTAACTGTGCGATGTGGCACGGTTTGGCAGCCACCTTTTGGTCTCCGTCAGGATTTTGCATTTAGCAAGGATGCCCGATGATTTCTAAGCCTACCGCTCTCCTTGCACCTGTCCAAAAGCGAGCCAATGCCATGGACGACCATGCCTCGGGTCGTCGAACGATTGGCCCCCTCGTCATGCTCGTGGGAGTGGTCGGCGCGGCCGTTCTCGTCACCCACTGGCCCGCACTCGCCGCCAAAGCCATGGCCTGCGATGACAAACAATACCTGGTCGACAACTATCTTGTGCGCAACCCAAGCTGGTCTTCCGCAGGCCGGTTGCTCGGAGAAGTCCTTGAGCCGTCCACCGTCAAGGGTTACTACCAGCCGCTTTCGATGATCTCGTTGATGATCGATCACGCCCTCGGCGGGCGCAGCGATAACCTCTTTCCCTTCCACCGAACGAGCCTCATTCTTCACGTCGCTAACACCCTGCTCGTCATCACGCTGCTTTATTTGCTGTTCCATCAGCCTTGGCCCGCCGCGGTCGTGGGACTGCTCTTCGGCCTGCATCCTCTTACGGTTGAGCCCATCCCTTGGGTCGGCGAGCGCAAGACGCTGCTCGCCGCCTTCTTCGCGCTCCTCTCGCTCATTTTTTATGTTCGTTACGCGCG
>CAYMXF010000110.1:0-9763 GCA_964393935.1 uncultured Planctomycetaceae bacterium | reverse complement strand
ATCTGACATCGCTCCGGGCGACGCGACCGACCGGTACGCCTGGGCAGCCGGGCTTGGACGGCGATGCGTTGGAGCCCGAGCGTCTTGGCGGGTTGTCCTCGTCGGTGAATGCCAACTCGCCTCGGTCGCTGGAAGGCGACGGGGTCGAGATGACGCTGATGCGGAAGGCCGCGAGTAAGGGAGCCGTGCCACCGTCCGCTTTGTCGGGCCAGTCCGTGGTTGGACCCTCACCCCGGCCCTCTCCCTTGAACGGAGAGGGAGTTGGGGCGCAGGTGCAGGGCGGCAAGGCGTCGCTGGCCCGAGGCGATCTGCTCGCGGCGCGGAGCGCGTTTTCATCGGCTTTGAATCGCGGATTGCCGGCGGCGGACGAGGCCGATCTGCGGCGCGAGCTGACGCGGATCTCCAATGCCCTACTTTTTAGCAAGGCGACGAACACGCCCGACCCGCTGACCGGCGTGCACACGATCGCGGCGGGCGACTCGATCCATGCGATCGCCAAGGGGTACAAGATCACCGAGGAGCTGATGGCGTCGATCAACGGCGTGACCGAGCCGAACAAGCTCGCCGTCGGGCAGCGGCTCAAGGTGATCGAAGGGCCGTTCCGCGCGGTGATCTCCAAGTCGCAGCATCGCATGGACGTCTATCTCGGCGAGGTCTACGTGCGCTCGTTTCGCGTCGGGCTCGGCACCAACGGCGGCACGCCGACGGGCACTTGGGTGGTTCGCAAAAAGCTGCTCAACCCCGACTGGACCGACCCGCGGAACGGGCGGCACTATCTTGCCGACGATCCGGACAACCCGATCGGCGAGCGGTGGATCGGGCTCGAAGGCATCGCGGGCGAGGCCGCCGGCAAGCAAGGCTTCGGCATTCACGGGACGATCGACCCCAAGAGCGTCGGCGAGAACCTGTCGATGGGCTGCATCCGCCTGACGCCGGATGACATCAACAAGGTTTACTATCTTCTCGTCGAGCGGTATTCGCAGGTGGAGATTCGGTCGTAAATGTGGCATTGGCTTCCAGCCGGTGGAAACACAGGCAAGATGCCTGTGCCACCCTGTCAATCCATTCGTTCGACGACGAGCATCACGTTTAGAAGAAAGTGCGAACTTGGCGGGCGCGGGGGCTCTACGGGTTGGTCCGGCCTGGGCGGCGACTTTTCGTCGGGCCAAGGCGACCGTCGCGGTCCGCAGCCGTAGAAGCTGCCGCAGACGCCGTAGCGGAGCGTGATCTTGTAGGGCTCCGGGATCAGGCCGGACAGATCGTCGTCCATGAAGACGTGTTGGGCCTTGAGCGCGCTCTTGAGGTACGCAGTGAGGTCGAGTGTCATCGTCCCTGGCGAGAGGCGCTCCAACAGCGCGCGATCGGGCAGTCGTAGCGGGCCGAGGAGACGCTCGTCGTCCTTGTCATCGTCCGGCGGCGCGGCGGATTGGGCGCCGTGCAGGGCGGGAGGTCCCCAAAGGCCGACGGTCTCCATCGCGGGAAGATAGGCCGCCGGGCCGCGGATGGGCTGCATCTGCTGGAGGATGAGACCTTCGCCGATCGTTCGATCGCCCCAGCGGGCGTGGAACACATCCTGGTCGGCGCGGGTTTCGAGGAGAAGCGGGTCCAGCGTCACGGTGATTTGCTTCGGGAGGCTCCAACGCGGGGGTGTGTCAGGCGATTCGGCGGTCGCCGCGTCCTTGGTCGCGGGCAGGGGTTCCAATCGGCGGGCGATCGAGATGATGGCGAGGACGCCGTAGCGACCGTCGATGAGTTGCCCGCGACGGAAATTGATCTGTTGCAGCCGCTGAGCCCGCTCGGCCGGTTCGTTCGCGGCCGCCAGGCGTTGACGATCCTGGTCCGACATATGCCCGAGCGCGTGGAGCCAGCGCAGAACGGCGACGGAGGTCGGCGGACCGAGGTGAGTACCGAGTTCGTCGAGATCGCCGAGATACGCGCCGGCTTTGACCGCCGCAAGAACGCGCCAGTGGTCCGGCTGGTCGACCTCCGCGAACGTACGCGACAGTTGGTCGAGGATTCTTGCCGCGCTGGACGCGCCTTTCTTGTTGAGGAGCGCCCCCAGCATGGACAAGACGGCGTCGCGATGGCCCTGGCCCGCGAGCGGTATTAACTCGGCGAGGACGGCTTCCCGCTCGCCGGGCGCGGGGACGGCGTCCGTCAAGCAGACGGCGGCCTGCTCGGCGTAGCCGGCTTCGATCAAGGCTTTGAGCGCTTCGACGCGGATGGCGGGACTTGCCTCTCGCGCGGCGGTCGCGACGCCCCGCGTCAACGGGTCGTTCGCCGAGCGCGCGATAATCATCGGAAAGGGGCCGGGCGACGGTACGGGCCGGGAAGTAGTCAGGCGACCGGCCTCGATCAGATTGCCGGCTTCGACATTGTCTTTACGAAGGCGGAGCTGCGCGATCAAGAGTCGCCAGGCGGCGTCGCGCGGCGCGCCTTTGGCTGCCGTAGCGTCTTTGATGACTTCGGCGAAGCGGTGTGAATAGACGCTTTCGCCCAAGTCGATGCCGCACAGTGCGGCGAGGAAGGCGGGCTTTCGACTCGGCGGATGGAGCGACCACCATTGTGAAAGGAGCATGTCGTTGGGATCGTCGGAGGCCGAGCCGAGGGCCCTCGCGGCATCGGCGATGTCAGAGGCCGTTTCCGGTCGCGCGCTGAGGATGAGGGCCTGCACCACGAGTGCCGCGGTCTTGCGGTCCGTGAATCCCTCAACGTGCGATAGAGCCGCCCGTTGAGAGGCGATCGACGCTTCTTCCAGGAAGCTCCAATCCGTGACGGGAGGTTTCAGGTTGGCGAGGAGGTCCATCGCATCCGCGACGACGGCGGAGTTTTCCGAACGCAGGACGGCGCCGAGGATGGCGACGGCGTTTGACCGGCAGATCGTTGTCGGATTCGATTCCAGCGGCGTTTGATTGGGAGGTCGCGGCTCGATGCCGCCGGTCTGTCGCCACCAGAAGCCGCCGTCCTCGACTCGAAGGCCGCAGGCGACGAGTCGGACCCATCGGGATTGGACGTCCGACTCGGCCTCAGCGAAGAGATCGAGCGCTTCACTGGAGAGCGCCGAAGTTTTTTGATCGGCGGGGTGCGTGCAAAAATACCGCCACGCGGCGACGCGGATGCGCTCCTCATCGCGGGCGGCGGCTGAAACGATGGCGCTGTCGACGTCGGTGGTCCAGGCGGTCAGCGTTTCATCCCCGGTATCGTCCTTGCCGCGCGAAGCGACGAGACGGCCGCGAATTTTGGATAGGCGCTCGATGGCCAACGCCGCCATCGCCGGAGAAGGGCTGCTTACCTGTTCAAGTGATTTTGCGATCGTGGGAACCCTCGTCCAGGAATGATCCTCATCCACTTCGTCGGATGACTTGGGGCGGATCTTTTCAATCGCCGCCTCGCGAACTTCTCGGAGGAATTTCAAATCGACGGACTCCTCACCGCCATCCGACCATTCGAAACTCATATGCTCCGCGGTGTTGGGCACCTCAAACACCAGCGCCGCGGTTCCCGTGGAACGAATGGTCAGGGGCTCGTCACGAAGCTTGGTCTGCCGAGGCTTGTTCAACTTTTGTTTATCGTCTCCGACAGCGCGACGCGGACCGAGCTTGTTTCGCAGGACGGCGAGTCCGTTGTTGGCCTCGCCGGGCAGGAACTCCAAGCGCTCGTAGATCGGATTCTGTTCCAGACCGTCCAGGCGGATGCGGCCGTCCGGCACCGCCGTGGTTTTCAGCCCGTAGAAACCGCGAGCATCTTTGCCACGAAACGTGGCGCGCGAGATCGACGGCAGCGCCGATGCCGTTTCACCCGGTGGGCCGGCGGCGATCGGGAGTTCGTACCGAATCGGCAGCGTGAGGAAGAGCTTGCCTGGCTCGGCACGGACGCGGACCCTTTCGTCGACGATCTCTTCCGAGAGGAGGGACGTCTCCAGCGCCGCCGTCAGGTCCAATTGGACCCAGGATTCGAGCGCGACGCTCCACTGGCCGGCGAGCCGCTTAACGCCCTCGTCGGCCGGACTTGAATTCCACGCGCGACGGAGATAGTAGGCCGAGGCGTCGATCATTCCGGCCTCGCGGGCCCATCGGGCCGTATCCAGCAGACGCCGCGTATTACCCTTGGGGATCGAGGCAATGAGGCGCCGCAGGGTCGCGCGGTTCCAGAACGTGACGAACTTCGCGGCGGGATCGTCGGGGCGTTGAGGGATCGCCATCGGTTTCGCACGGAGGGTAGCATCCAACGTGAGGGCGCGTTCCAGGCAGCGCGCCGCCGACGCCTCCAACCCGGCGAAGTAGTACGCCGCGGTCCATTGGGTGAGCATCCGCGGGTCGTTGGAGGCGTCGATGCGGCGGGATTCCTCCGCGCCCTTGAGGAGCCGATCAATTTTGGCTCGCGGGATGGAGATTTCGCGCGAGCCTTCCGCCGTGCCGGCGGCGAGATGAAGACCAGTCTGATCCTCCTGGGTGACGCGGCCGACGACGATCTTGCCGTTGGTCTGGACGACGATGTCCGCGCTGGCGCGATCGACGCCGACGATGCCTGTCAGGGCCACGATGCAGGCCCAAGGGATGCGGCTTATTGCGGAGCATCGGTTCATGGTGGATGGTTCGATCGGACGGCCATTGAACCCAGCGGGCGCGACGTCTTCATTCTATCTCCTGGCGGCGGGTCGGGCGACGTAGAATGGCGATCATGAAATTGCCGGCGTCGTTACATCGATGGGATTTGAGCCCCCAGCGGGCGATCCGCCTACAGGAGAAGCTGGCGCATCGCGTAAGGCAGACGCCGCTTCGCGGGCCGGTTCGCTTGGTCGCCGGCGGGGACGCGGCGTTCGTGGACGGCGGCCGGCGGATCGTCGCCGCTTGGGTGGTTTGGGATGTCGTTACGCAAAGCGTTGTCGAGGAGGTCTCGGCCGTGAGGGTCGTGCGGTTTCCGTACGTGCCGGGGCTGCTCTCCTTCCGCGAAGCGCCGGCGCTCTTGGCGGCGGCGCGGAAGTTGAAGCGGATGCCGGACGTGTTCATGTTCGACGGGCAGGGTATGGCGCACCCGCGACGGTTCGGCCTGGCGTGCCATGTCGGACTCTTTCTCGGCAGCCCGAGTTTGGGATGCGCCAAGAGCCGGTTGTGCGGGGAACATCGAATGCCTGCGGAGCGGGCCGGGTCATCTGTTTCGCTCATACACGAGGGTGAAGAGATCGGGCGTGTGCTTCGAACGCAAACGGGCCGTAAGCCGGTGTACGTGAGCGTGGGGCATTTGATGACGCTTGCCGACGCCGTCCGCGTAACGCTGCAATGCTGCACGAAATATCGCATACCGGAGCCGACGCGGTTGGCGGATCAACTGGTAGGGCGGTTGAAGCGGGAATACGAAGGTAAAAGCCTTCGCTAATCGACCCTCACCCCGACCCTCTCCCTAGGAAGGAGAGGGAGTTAGATGTCCGGGCGTGAATTTTTCCAGGAATCCGGCCGTTTTTGTTGAACCTCCGCCCCTCGATTTGATACAATGAGCCCATCTCGTTCAGGCGTTCCAGCGGCCTATCAGGTCAGGAGACGCAGACAGGAGAAAAGAAGCATGATCGGCCCCCATAAACCTATCTCGGCTCAACTTCAGATTCGGTGGACGGCGTCCGTCTCGCTCGCGGCTAGGCGAAAGGAGACAGGATTCACAAGATTGACAGGATTTTTTGTGAACCCATCTTGTCTCCCGGCGCGCCGGGATAAGTCCCGTCTTTTCTTGGCTCTGTGCTCGCTGGCGGCGGCGGCGTGGATGGCGGCCGCGCCGGCGGCCTACGGGCAGTGCGCTTCGTCGTTCGCCCCGGCGGTCAACTACGGCGTGGGCAACGCTCCGCGATGCGTGGCCATCGGCGACCTCAACGGAGACGGGCGGCCCGACCTGGCCACGGCGAATGAAAGCGGCGGCAACGTCTCGGTGCGATTGGGCAACGGCGACGGCACATTCCAGTCGTTTATGAATTACGGCGTGGGCAGCGGTCCCCGGTTCGTGTCCATCGCCGATCTCAACGCCGATGGCCGCCCCGATTTGGTTTCGGTCAACAACGGCAGCGCCAACGTCTCGGTACGGCTGGGCAACGGCGACGGCACCTTCCAGTCCTTTGCGAATTACGGCGTTTGCGGCAATCCCTTTTCCGCGGCCATCGGCGACCTCGACGGCGACGGCAAGCCCGACCTGGCCGTCGCGTGCAATGGCGGCACGAACGTCTCGGTGCTGCTGGGCAACGGCGACGGCACGTTCCAGGCAGCGGTCGGCTACATCGCGGGCAGCGGTTCCCAATCGGTCGTCATCGGCGACGTCAACGGCGACGGGCTTCCGGACCTGGCCGTGGCGAACAACTTTAGCAGCGACGTCTCGGTGCTTCTGGGCAATGGCGACGGCACGTTCCAAGGGCCGGCCAACTTCGCCGTGGGCAGTGGTCCCCGGTCCGTGGCCATCGGCGACGTCAACGGCGACGGTCGGCTCGATTTGGCCACGGCGAATGATGGCGGCGGCAACAATGTCTCGGTGCTGTTGGGCAACGGCGATGGCACATTCGGCGCGGCGGTCAATTACGCCGCGGGCGGCGGTGCGCGGTCCGTGGCCATCGGCGACCTCAATCTCGACGGACGGCCTGACTTGGCGGTCGCCAATAGCGGCACCGCCAACATCTCAGTATTGCTGGGCAACGGCGACGGGACGTTTCAAGGGGCGGTCAACTTCAACGTGGGCAATAGTCCGTTCTTTGTGGCCATCGGCGATCTCAACGGCGACGGCCAGCCCGACATGGTTGCGGCAAACAACGGCGGCGGCAGCGTGTCGGTGCTGCTCAACACGAGCCCGTCGATTGGGATCAATCCGCAGCCTATCAGCCAGTTCGTCGCCGCGGGCCAGACCGTCGTCTTCACCGTGACGGCGATCGGGACGGGACCGTTCACCTATCTGTGGCGGCGCAACGGCGTGCCGCTGACCGACGGCGGCCCCTTCAGCGGCGCGACCACCGACACGTTGACGGTGAGCAACGTCACGGCGGCCGAGGTCGGTTCGTACGACGTGCGCATCACGGGCGGGTGCAACGGCACGATCGGCGCGACGAGTAATCCGGCGACACTCTCCGTGTGCGTCGTCCCGGGCGATTTCAACAGCGACAACCTGTTGGACAGCACGGACATTCAGGGGTTCGTGGACGCGTTGCTTGCGGGGTAGACGTGCCTGGAGGAGGGATTGAGGCGAGCAGATGCGCTCCCTCGGCCCAACTCTTACTCCAACCCTCACCCCGGCCCTCTCCCTGGAAGGGAGAGGGGGTTAGATCGGCGGCTGGCGTAGGCCGAAGGCGATGACTTCGTTCATGCTGCCGGAGCGGAAACCGCGGAGGTCGAGGGTGACGTAGAGGTAGCCGATGGCGCGGAAGGCGGTGTCGATCTTTGAGCGGACGTCGGGGGCGGCGAGACGGGCGATCTGGTCGGCGGGGACTTCGATCCTCGCGAGCTTGTCGTGATGGCGCACGCGGCACTCGCGGAGGCCGAGCGTTCGCAGGAACGCCTCGCCGTGCTCGATCATGCGGAGTTTTTCGGGCGTAATCTGTTCGCCGTATTGCACGCGGCTGGAGAGACAGGGCGCGGCGGGTTTGTCGTGCGTCGGCAGGCCCATCTCGGCGGAGAGGATGCGAATCTCCGCTTTGGTGAGACCGACCTCGGCGCAGGGGCCGCGGACGGAATGTTCGGACGCGGCGGTCAGGCCGGGGCGATAGTCGCCCAAATCATCCGCGTTCGTACCGTTCAGGATGGTAAACTCGCCGCGCGGGGCGAGGACTTCCGCCATGCGGGTGTACAGCTCCGTCTTGCAGTAGTAACAGCGGTTGGCGGGGTTGGCGAGATAGTTCGCATCCTCGAATTCGTAGGTGGGGATGATGATGTGTTCCGCGCCGATCGCGGCAGCGAGGCGCTGGGCGTCATCCATCTCGGCGGCGGCGACGCTGTCGCTCGCGCCGGTGACGGCCAGGACGTTCGCGCGGCCCAGCGTGTCGACAGCGACCTTGAGGACGAAAGTTGAATCGACGCCGCCGCTGAAGGCGACGGCCACGCGGCCGAGAGAGCGCAGGATTGCTCTCATGCGTTCAAGTTTTTCTTGAACGGCGGCGGTGTCGCTCAACGCGGCGGTCGATTCCATGACGTAATGATAACGTGATTAGCGGTCGAGCGATCCGCCAAACGGCAAGCCAGGGGCGATGACAACTGGTGTTCGGACCCTCACCCCGCGTCAGGCTCCCTCCTCGGTCGCCTTCCGCTCCCTAAGAGGGAGAGGGAGTATTAGGCTGTGGCGGAGACGCGGGCGGGTTCTTGGAGCGTGGCGGCGCGGCGGGTCGCGGCCTGCTCCCGGGTGCGGAGCTTGGCGGCGGCGCCTTCGACGGTGAAGAACGAGCCGAGTTCGCGGAGGCGCTTGTAGCGACGCTTGAGCAGCGTGTCCGTGCGGACGCGCTTGAGGTCGCGGAGGGTGTCGACGATGTACTTCTCCAAACTCGCCGCGGCGGTTGCCGGATCGCGATGGGCCCCGCCGAGCGGCTCTTTGATGACCGCGTCGACCAACTTGAGCCGCTTGAGATCCTTGGAGGTGAACTTCAGGGCCTTGGCGGCCGTGCGGGCATGCTCGGCGGATTTCCAGAGGATCGCCGCGCAGCCTTCGGGGGAGATCACGGAGTAGTACGCGTGCTCGAACATCGCGACGGTGTCGCCGACGCCGATGCCCAGCGCGCCGCCCGATCCGCCTTCGCCGATGACGACGCAGACGACCGGGGTTCGCAGCCGCGACATTTCGAGGAGATTGACGGCGATCGCCTGGGCGATGCCGCGTTCTTCGGCGCCGATGCCGGGATAGGCGCCGGCGGTATCGATCAAACAGACGATGGGCAGGCCGTACTTCTCGGCGAGCTTCATCTTGAGCAGGGCCTTGCGATAGCCCTCGGGATGGGCCATGCCGAAGCAGTTCTCGATGCGTTCCTTGGTGTCCTTGCCCTTGTTGTGGCCGACGAACATGCACTTGAAATTGCCGATGCGGCCGAAGCCGGTGATGATCGCCTTGTCGTCGCGGAAGTTGCGGTCGCCGTGCAGCTCGCAGAAGTCGCGGACCATCATGCCGAGGTAGTCGGGCACGAGCGGCCGCTTGGGGTGGCGGGCGACCTGGACGGTCTCCCAGGGGTCGAGCTTGGAATAGATTTTTCGTCGGGCCGCGAGGAGTTCGGTGCGGATGTTGCGGATCTCCCCGGACATGTCCCGCCCGGTGGCGGCCTGGGCGCCTTCCAACTCCTCGATCTGCTTTTCCATCCGAACCAGGGTCATCTCAAAGGGCAGGTAAGCCCCGCCATTGAGGCCGGCAGAAGCACTCGTCGTCGCACTCATTTATGATCCTCAAAGAGCCCGGCTACCCACACGAGGAAAGGGGCGGCGTATCGCCGATGGTTGTGCCGGCAGCCGATGATCCGAACCGGCTTACTTGAGCGGCATTCCCTGCCGCCTGCACGCAGACTTCCGCGCTGAAGCCAGCGAGCCGTCCAGACATTCGATTCACCCACGTGATGGCCGGTCATTCCTTATACCGGCCGGGACCATGAGCCGTCCCAAGAGGTCTATCAGGTTAGCCAATCAACACCATATCGACAAGTAGGAATTGACCGCATCAGATAGGCCAACTATGCTCGGCGGCGAGGGGGCTGCGAGAACGGACTGTAACTAAGTATAGGATATTAAGTTAAGGCTGTCCACGGCGGGGTGCCGTAGAATCGAGAAAC
>CAYMXF010000109.1:7272-9772 GCA_964393935.1 uncultured Planctomycetaceae bacterium | reverse complement strand
AAAACCGCGGACGTCATAACCGGCGGATCGCACGGCCTCGATGAGCCGTGAAAGCACTCGCTCGCGTTCGTCAAAGACAATCGACGCCTTGCTCGCGGCGAGATCGACGGCGACGTCCTGGATCCCTGTGACGCCGCGAATGACTTTGGTAACGGATTCGACGCAGTGTTCGCAAGTCATGCCGCTGATGTCTAGATTATAGCGCTTCAAGTAAACACCGAGCAGGCGTCAGACCACGAACGCCTCGTGGCATAGGGATTCTAGCACGTTTTCGACCAGGTCCACGGCGTTCACCGCCGTCAGCAGATCGACTTTTTGCGAAGGATCGCCGCCCAGCGCCGGTTCGCTCCGCCCCGTGTCGTCGCCGCTCGTCGTCATATCCAACCGCATGCGCGTCTTCAAGAACAAGTCCGACCACAACAGTCCGCCGATCGTCACGACATCGTGGATGTAGGTCTTGCCGCGGCCCGGCGGCGTATCTCGTTCAAGACGGTAACGGAGCAGCTTTGCGATGATTTCTCCCGTTCGATATCCACTGGCCGCCATTCGCGCCACGTGCGACACATCCACCTGCACAAGGCTCGTCACGTCCAGGGGCGTCACGGTGATCGGCAGGCCGGAGGACAGCACCGCCGCTGCCGCCACCGCGTCGCGATGAAAGTTAAACTCGCTCACACCCTTGATGTCGCCGCGCGCCCAGACCGCCCCGCCGCTGATGTAAACATGCTTGATGCGTTGCGTCCGGTCTGGCGACTCGGCAAGAATCGCGGCGAGATTGGTCAGCGGGCCCAGCGCGAGGACGACGAGTTCCCCATGAGCGCCCTCCACGGCCTGTCGGTAGACCTCGCGAAAATCCGCCGCCTTCAATGCCTCATCCGCCGCCAAATCGCAATCTCCCAGGCCGTCCTGCCCGTGCAATTCCCGGCGATCATTGAGCCCTGAACCCGGTTGATCCAGGCCCGCCCCGACGATCGGGCAGTGAGGCGGCGACAGCGCTTTGAGCAATCGGCCGATATTGGCGACGACTTGTGAGACCCCGACGTTGCCCCCGACGCCGACGATGGCCCGTACGTCCAACGGTTCGGACGCGAGCGCCAAGCTGACCGCCGCCGCGTCGTCGATCCCCATGTCCGTATCGATCAGAACAGGCGTCGCCATCATCGCTCGCATTCACGTATCGCACCGGCGCGGCCAGACGAGAAAAATGTCGTTACAATGCCGCAAATCTGCTCGCGGCTCTTGTCCCGTCGCGCCGGGTCGAAGATCCGCCGTGGCGGAATTGGAAAATGATTATGACGCAGCTTCTACCGAGGGTCAACGAATCATCGAAGACCTCCTCTTTCCGGCTGCGCTTTCCGAGCGTCACGCCGACGGCGATGGTCAAGGTCCCCGGTCGCGTGAACCTCATCGGCGAACATGTTGATTACTGTGACGGCATCGTTTTGCCGATCGCCATCGAGCCATCCATCCGCGTCGTCGTTGGGCCTCAAGCGGACCCTCGCCTTAACGTGTACAGCGAGGCGTATGACGATTCCTTCGAGCGCGACCTGGGCGATCTCGAACGGCCCGCGATCGGATGGTCCGCGTATGTGCGCGGGATCGCGACGGAACTGCGCAGTCGAAACATCAAGCTCGCGGGCGTAGCAATTTATGTCGGCGGCGATTTACCCATTGGAGCGGGGTTGGCCAGCAGCGCCGCTCTCTGCGCCGGCGTCGGCATGGCCCTCCTCCATACGGCGGGCGTTCCGCTGCCATCTGTTGAGTTGGCTGAGCTTTGCCGAGACGCGGAACACCACTGCGTCGGCGTGCCCTGCGGAATCATGGACCCTCTGGCCTGCCTGTCGGCGCGGAAAGGATGGGCCTTACGCGTTGATTGCCGCACGGGCGAGAGCCGCCACATTCGCTGGCCCGAGGGCGACCTCGTCGCGCTCGTAGTCGACAGCCGATTTCGCCACGCGCTTTCCGCCGGCGAGTATGCCGCCCGCGTGCGAGAATGCCGCGAGGCGGCACTGTGTTTGAAGGAATTCGAGCCTACCATCAACTCTTTGCGAGAGGTGTCGGCGCCATTGCTCGAATCGCATCGAGCGGACTTCGATCCAGCGATCTATCGCCGGGGTCGGCATGTTGTGACGGAAATCGATCGCGCCGATCGCGCCGCCGCCGCACTGGAAGCCAACGATGCTGCGCTTTTCGGCCGCTTGATGAACGAGAGCCATGCGTCGCTTCGCGACGATTTCGAGTGCTGCCCGCAGCAAATCGATGATCTGGCCGCCGTGATCCGCAAGTGCCCCGGCGTTTACGGCGCGCGGCTGACCGGCGGCGGCTTCGGCGGCTGTGTCGTCGCGCTCGCTTGGGGCGATGCGCAAAAAAGCGTCGAGGCCGCGCTTCGCACGGGCTACGACGAGAAGTACGGTTTGTCCGCCCGGCTTTGGTGCTGCCGACCCTGCCAGGGCGCGACGCTCACCCTGCTGGCGAATGGATGAAGACCGCCCCTGACAAT
>CAYMXF010000109.1:0-7172 GCA_964393935.1 uncultured Planctomycetaceae bacterium | reverse complement strand
GCCGCCGGGGCCGGCGCCGTCGTCGCCAAGCACGGAAATCGTAGCAACTCCCGCGCCAGCGGCTCGGCGGAGGTGCTCGCCGCGCTGGGCGTCAATGTTGAAGCCTCCCCGCCGGTCGTCGAGCGATGCCTGCGCGAGATCGGCTTCGGCTTTCTTCATGCCGCGCGGCTTCATCCCGCGATGGGCCGCGTCGCCGCTGTGCGCAGGAAACTCTGGCGTCCGACGATCTTCAACCTGCTCGGACCCTTGGCCAACCCCGCGCGCGTCCTTCGGCAGGTCGTCGGCGTCCCGCGCATGGAATTGATGCCCATCATTGCAAAGGCTCTGCAGCGCCTGGGCGCGGTCCACGTCATGGTCGTCCACGGCGACGATGGGTTGTGCGATCTGACGATCACGGGAGCGAGTCGATTGACCGAACTTTCGGGCGGTACGCTGCTGGATCGTACGATTCATCCCCAAGATTTTGGATTGCAAACGGCCCTCCCGGACGCCCTCCGCGTCACCGATTCGCAACAAAGCGCCGCGGCCATCCGCGACATACTGAGCGGACAGGTCGGCCCGCGCCGCGACCACACGCTGCTCAACGCCGCCGCCGCTCTCGTCGTCGCAGGCATCGCAAACGACCTCTTCGACGGGATTCCGCTCGCGGCAACGGCTATCGACTCCGGCGCGGCCGTGAAAGTGCTGGATCGCGTGATCGAATTGACGAGGGAGACACGATGATCCGCTATCGCTGTGACGGCTGCGGGCAGGACCTGGCCCGCGACGGCTCCAACCACTATATCCTCAAGATCGAGGCCTTCGCAGCCGCCGGGAAGCTCGAGTTCACCCGCCAGGATTTGGAGAAGGACCACGATGCGGAGATTCGCAAAGTCCTCTCACAAATGGAAAGCCACTCGCCGGATGAATTGGAGGACCAAGTCTACCGCAGCTTCCGCTACGACCTCTGCCCGGCGTGTCATCAAAGGTTTATCCGTTCGCCGTTGGGTGATCTAAGTCGCAATTCCTAGCTGGCGGTTTCTCAGCTTACCTTCGCTCCCGGCGCGATCTCCGCCATCGGCGTCAGCAGGATGATCTGCGACCGATCCTCGTTCGAGGCGGCCAGCAACATGCCGTTGCTCGTCTCGCCGCGCATCGTCCGCGGTGCGAGGTTCTTGACGACGACGATCGACTTGCCGACGAGCTGCTCCGGCTCGTAGTGCCCGCGGATGCCGGCGACGATCTGCCGCTGCTCGCCGCCCAGGTCGATCTGAAGCAGCAGGAGCTTGTCTGCGTTGGGATGCGGCTTGGCCTCCAAGACCCGCGCGACACGCAGGTCGATCTTGGCGAAATCGTCGAAGCTGATCGTCTCGGGGTTAGGAATCTCCGACATGGCTTGAGCTCCCTCTCACGGCTGCGACCTGCGGCGGCCGTTCGTGAGGCCCAATTCTACGGCCTAGACCGGTAAAAAGAAGCGAACCGGCTGGGGCTTGAACCGATCTCGTCCTTTGAGGCGGCAAACGAGCCGGCCGGGCTTTGACAAACCCCGCACCTTTTCGATATCTTCGTCATTGGAGAGTGGGAAGCAGCGACGCCCGCCTTGCCGACACAAGGGTGGAGGGGCGCACGCAAGACGGGAACCCGTGCACGCGGCGGGTTCCCGATTGCTTTTTGGGGGCCACACGGAAAGTGAATGGACAGGATTGACCGGAGGGACGGAATTGCGGAATGCGGATTTCGGATTGCGGATTGAAGAGGACGGGGGCTGAACAGGGCCGGAGAAGCTGAAAAAGACTGAACAAGCCGGAAAAGGCGAAGGCGCGGGGCGCGTGAAGCAAAGAGACGCCGAGGCGCAGAGTTTTTTTTGTGGAATCGAACGGAAACGAACGGAACATTTTGCGCAGATGACGCAGATGGGGAAGATGGGGAAGATGGCGGGCCGGCCGGCATGTTGAATAATTCAAGCAAAAAGCAAATCGGCTCGAGGTGGCTGATTTAACCTGAATAAGTTGAATTTGTTTCGATTTCAGCGTGAAAACGGGGGTCCGCCCGAGGGCATTCAAGTTGAATTCAGGATGCGAAGCTGAATCCGCAGATGGCGCAGATGGACGCAGATAGGGAATGCAAAAGATGCACCACAGGGGCACAGAGACACCGAGGCGATTTTGGGGTTGAAAATAGTTGAAAAACTTGAAATTCATTGTCGTCACCGTCGGCGCGCGGACCCTGCATCCGGCGATTGAGCGGTTTTGCTCGAATCGACGATACTTAACATTAACCTAATATAGCACGGGAACGGCGGAAGTCAAGTTTGGTTTTGAGTTTTATTCGGGGCGGGAACGCGCCCGATGGCGGGGGAGAGGGCTTCGCGGATGACGCGATCCATGTCATCGAGCCCGACAAGACGAAAGATGCAGCGTCCGTCGCTTCTTTCTTCCCACAATTCACCGACTTCCATCTTCTCCGCGCTGTCGGGCGTGCCAAGCCAACCGGACCCCTTATATTCCACGACGAGGTATCGGCCATCTTTCAGAAGCGCGACAAAATCGGGGTAGAATTTGTCCGACGACGTTGCCAGCCAGAACGAGCAAAATGGTTGCCGCACGAGATTGCGCACCCAGCACTCGACTTCGTCCATTCCCTCGATCAGTAGAGCGCATGCCGCCTCCTCCTCGTTCATTTCCCCAGGCTGAGCGTAGTAATGTTTGGGGAATCGGTACGGCCCGTCATAGAGGCGATTGGCGGGATACTGGTCGTGCGGATACTCAAAGCAAATCTCCGGCGTCGTCTCGAGGGGTATTCCTGCATCGCGCAGGAGCCAGCGTTGGAAGGACTGGCGGTATGCGGCGGTCCGCAGATCGTCAATTCTTCGGAGGACCGCGTCGCGCAGGCGAAACCTCGCGGCCACCAACTCAGCCAATCCGATCCGGCGTTCGGAGGTCAGGTATTCGATGATTCTCCGCATGAAAAGGCTGGACTCAGCCTTCGTGAAACATATGTTCACAGCTTGCATATGAATCTCGTCATCCAGCCATACCGCGAGTTGCGCCGCCGTTTGCGGTCCGCGAACATCATTGAGCGTAAGCTGTTCGCGCAGTTCGACGACCGATCGAATCTCCAGGCGCTGCTCTTCGTTGATATCGATCACGCCGGCTCGTCCGGCCGGGCCCAACATGCTGAACTCGTTCTCCGACAGTTGCGGGCTTGATCCTCGCAGGTCGATGTCCACGTCTTGGAATTGGTCCTCGAAAAGCTCAAACCCCCCGTTGATTCGAGCGGCCAGGCAGGGCACGCGCATCCGCACCCCGAGCGACGCGGGGTGGTCGGAAAGTCCGTTTGTCCGGCGAACGAGCCGGTCGAGCGTCACGCGGTCCGTGTCGTTGGCGCAAACCGAACGCAGGACCGCGCCTTCTTCTCGGGTCAGCGGCAATCCCGAATAGGTGAAGCGGGACTCCGTGCCCGTCTCGGGTTGCAGGGACACGCGTTGCCGAAGTTCAGGAGGCAGGGAATCGAGTCTCGGCGGCGCCGTCAAGGTCGCCGTTTCGGTCACTTGTTGCGGCCCGAAAAGCGTACCTACGCCACTCCGAGTGTCGGTGACATCCGGCTCGATAAATCGCCGCGCCTCGTACTTCTCAAATCCGCTCTCAATCAGCGCGTCCGTCAGGCTATTGGCCGCATCATTGAATCGATCAGAAGTCACGTACGCATAGGCCAGATTGAGTTCCTCACGATTCTTTTTCGTTGCTTTGGGCAGGCGCAGGACGCGCCCCAAAATCTGTTCGACGGCCGTCTTGCTCGTCAAGTTCGACACGCTGCAAAGCACGTACGCAAAGGGGCAATCCCATCCCTCGCGAAGCTTGGAAACCGTGAGCACGTATCGCACGGGCGACGTCCTTTGGAGAATGTCGTCCGGCAGGTCGGCGCTGTCGCCCGTGGCAATCGCGATCTCTTCTTCCCGCGCTTTGCAGTCGTCGATCAGCCAACGTTTGAGGACATCGACGGTGATGCGTTCCTCTGTTTGGCTGCGGCTCTGGGCCTGAAACAGCGCGATCGGGCGGAGGTATTCGCCGGTTTCCGCTTCCTCTTGTTTCGCCAGATTCTCAAGCTGCTTCTGCCGGTTCACGGCTTCCTGCACGGCCTCGCGCGGCTGCGGCCGACAGACGAGTCGGATCGGCAGCTTGACCATGTGCTCGGCCTTCAATTGCGCCGCCGAAACCGAGTGCAGAACATTGCTCGGGCTACCGCGCGGGTCTTCGTCCGGGGTCGCCGTGAATTCGACGATGCAGGACGGCGAGAACCGCTCCAACGCCGTGAAGGACAATACCGTTCGGGCGTTGTGCGCCTCGTCCATGATGATGACCGGGCAGCGCAGGCGCAAAACGTTCGCCAAACTTTCGAGAATGACGCCTTCGCCGGTCCTTTCGAGGCGGACAAGCTGCTGCTCGGTCAGACCGGAAAAATGATGTTGCAGGGCGCCGTTGGTCTCGTAGATTTTCCGCCCCTCGGTCTCCTCGACGCGCATCGCGGCCAGCGTCGAGACGATGATCGTGGCCGCCCCGTCCAACGTCCCGCGCGTGACGTACAGCGCTTCGTGCAGAGACAAGACTTCCACTTGACCCCCGAACGTCGCGTCCAGCGTCTCGCGATAGGGATGGCGTCGGTCACGAAGCGCCTTGAGCGTCTGATCCACGATCGTATTCGTCGGGGCGAGCCAGAGGGCGACGCAGCGGTCGGCCCGCAGGTATTCGCGGCAGGCGATGCCCACGGTGTGCGCGGCCATCAGCGTTTTTCCGCCGCCGGTCGGCACGCGAAGGCAGACGTAAGGGCGACCGCGCAGCGATTCGGGGAGGGTGCGGGCGTGATAGGGCCGCTCGGTCATTCCCATGAAGGCTTGTTTGGCTCCGCCGGGTTCGGCGGCGGCGCGGCGGAGATAGTCGCGGAGTACGTCGAGGGATTGCTGCTGGTAGTGTTTGGGTTCGAGGGCCACGAACTGAGAGTATCGCACTCGACGCGGTGGGGAAAGCGCGAGATGGATGGTCAGGTCTGCGTGTCCGAGCCGCAGCGGACCCCACCCTAACCCTCCCCTTCGTAAGGGGAGGGAATGACGGGGCCTATCCTGCGACCTGGAATTCCATGCTCCGTGCCTCCGCTACGCGCTGGGAGGCGTCCAGAATCTCGAGGCCGACGAGATTACCCGATGCGTCGTAATCCAAGATGACGCCCGGCTTGTGTTCATCACTCTCGACGACCGGGCCGGGCCGCAGTTCCAGGGTCCACGTGTCGGCGCGGATGTTGTAGACCGCCTTCATGGTCAGTGCCCGTTACGTCGGCGGTGGGCGGGCTTGCGGCGGGGCTTGCGGGGGGTCAGACCCAGGCGCAGTTTGACCTCCTCCAGCGAGAGGCTGGGCTCGGAAGGATCGTCGGCTTCGCGCGCGGCGCGGAGGTCGCGGAGGTCTTCGGCATCCTCCAGCATTTCCTGAATCGCGCGGAATTCCTTGTAGCTCAGGATGACGAACCGTCCGCGGCCGTTGCTCTTGAGAATTTGTGGGTGGAGCGTCATGTTCGTGCCTCTTTCGATCAGGGTCTGTATACCTCTCGGCGATGCCGAACTCGGCGGACGAATATTGTAGCCGCATCGAGATCAAACAGCACGCGATAATCGCCGACGCGGAGGCGGTAGCCGGTCTCCGGGGATTGCAGGCGTTTCACGTCGCCGCGAAGATCGTCGCGCATCGCATCCATCTTGGTGAGGACGCGCCGAGCCACCTCCGGCGATAGCTTGTCTAGGTCTCGAAGCGCCGAGGGGCGGAATTTCAGGTCATAACGCATCAGTTCACTTTGATTTCGTACGGCACCTGTTTGAAGGCGATGCGTTCGCGCTTTAGGCGGGCGGGGCCGAGTCGGCAGCCTTCGCCGTAGATGACCTTGGGGCCGTCGTGTTGGGGCAGTTCCCCAAGGATGGGGCCGGTCAGGACGTTTCCGCCGTCCGGCCGCTTGTCGCCCATGACGCCGTTGAAGAGGAGATAGACGGCGCGGCCTTCGTGAACGCCGAGGAGCGGCGAGCGTCCCGTCGCCTTCTTCGGGATGGGCGAGCCGGTTTCGGTGAAAAAGACGTGGGCGGCGAGGTCGGGGAAGCGGACGGTCTCGCGGATGTTGCCGGCTTCATCAAAGAGAGGTTCGCCGAGTTTGCAGAAGCGGAAGCCGCCGCCGAGGGCCGCAGTGGAGTCATGCGTTCCTTCAATCATTGCTTTGAGCCGTTCGGCCGTTACGGTTGCGGCTATCGCCTCGTCCATTTCGACGAGGATGAATTTTCGGTGTCCACTATCTGATTTGTTTAGCGCAAGCACGGAGTGACCTGTAGTACCGGAGCCAGCGAAGGAATCCAAAATTAATGCACTGTCGCCAGCAGCGAGCCGCAACACGCGCTCGACAAGTCGCACCGGTTTGGGACTGTCGAAACTGACATTCTCGCTTGCAAGAATCGCCTTTACCTCCGACTTGGCTTCCTGGTTGTCGCCGACCTCTTCTCGCGGCCAAATCGTAAGAGGCACGAGCTTCCCGACATCCGGCAGGAATTTCTTTAGTCGCGGCACATTTTGGCCTTTCGGACCGAAGTAGATTCGTCCATCGGAAACCAACTCCTCGTATCGTGCCTTACCGAATGCCCAGCTTCGCCCGGCTGGCGGAGAAATTCGGCGTCCCGCCGGTGTCACGATTTCGTAGATGTATGCCTGTGAAGGTGTCTTAACTTGAAGCGGCTGCGAAATCCACGGACCACGCGGATCGTCGTCGGGATTCTTAAAGCGCGCGTTTGCTCTTTCGGTTCGCGGCAGTCGGTCCAGGCGCAATGTCCGCCTGTCCTTGGCAAAAAGCAACAGAAAATCATGGTTGTCAGAAACAAATTCGGCATCGTTTGCGCGCGTGTGCTTTTTCTCCCAGATGAATGAGCAAATGAAGTTGGCCGAGCCGAAAACCTCATTCATCAATAACCGCAAGTGGCCGATCTCGTTGTCGTCGATGCTGACGAATACCGCCCCGTCATCCGTGAGAAAATCTCGCAGCAGCGACAGCCGCGGGTACATCATGCACAGCCACTTGTCGTGGCGGGAGAGGTCTTCCGCCTCGGCACCGACGACTCTGCCGAGCCAGCTTCGCATCTCCGGGCTGTTGACCGCGTCGTTGTAGACCCACTT
>CAYMXF010000108.1:0-9813 GCA_964393935.1 uncultured Planctomycetaceae bacterium | reverse complement strand
GTGCCGGGATCGGACTCGCGGATTCCCGTGACCGGCCGCCAATAGTTGTAGAAATACTTCGATTCCCAGATGGCGATGCCCGCGTCAGCCATCGCGACATTGGTCAGCGCCAACAGACGCGCTAGGTCGACGGCGCCGAGCCCGCGATCGGCGGCGATTTTCACGACGAGTTGGTTATAGAGCCGGGGCGGAGCGCAGAGACTCGGCGTGCCGTCGTAGGCCCAATAGATGCCGATCTGCGTCTGCTCCGGCGTACGGATCGACGGCGTGATGATCCCGTCGCCGCCGATTTCCTTCTCCTCGTTGTACGCCTCCGCATACTCTACGCTATCAATCGGCGGCGGCGGCGGGCAGCGGAATTGCTCGGCGCGGGTCAGCACGAACGGCCGGACCTTGCCCCACTCGTCACCCAGCGGCTGTTGAGTCGGATTGAGCGGATCGACGCGCCATTTGCCGGGTTGATCGCTGAAGACATAGGGATTGTCGAGGTCCGAGCCGTCATCCGCGCGCATCGCGAGGATCAAGGCGGCGGCTTGTTGACCGGTCGAGACGCCGTTTTGTCTCGCCGAGTCGTCCGTGACGAGGGCCAAGTCTTCAGCCAGTTTCTGATCGAAGTTCGCCGCGTGGGATGGAAAGAGCGCCACGAGGGTGTCGCGCGCCGCCTGGGCGATGGCCGCCTGTAGCGACGTATTCGGCGAAGCCGGCGAGGTGCCCGTGTAGCTTTGATAACCTCCCTTGATCGCGTTTACCGCCTCGAACATCGCAATATGCACGATCGCCATCGCGCGGCTGGATTTCGTGGGGCCGAGTTGATGGCCGAAGACTCGGCTCTCGCCCGCGGCGACCGGCGTGTGATCCAGGCCGCTGGCGTCGACGGCGATCTGATTCCAGCGGAGGACCCAGTTCGCCTCCTCCGCGTTCTGCAAGCCCGGCAGCCAGAACAGAATCGGTGCACAGCCGTTCAGCGCGCCAAGAAAACAAAAGGAAAGTGAGATTGATGCGGATAAATGACGGACTCGCGACGAAGACCGCACGATTCTACCCTTCTTGGTTCTGCGAAGGCGACTCCCCAACGGCCGGTCAGACACTGCACCGAGGCGGGCTATTATTGTACCTGACCCGGACTCAGGACCACAAGGCCGAGGCAACTTTGGTCTGAAGGGCTAGAGCCAGCGGCTGGCCGCCTTGCGGAGGGCGGGGGCTGCGTTCGTCTTCTCCCAGGTGAAGCCGGGGCCGGTTCGGCCGAAGTGGCCGTGGGCGGCGGTCTCGCGGTAAATCGGCCGCTTGAGCTTGAGGTACTTGACGATGGCGCCGGGGGTCAGATCGAAATGATCGCGGACCAGTTGCTCGATACGGTTCTCGGGAATTTTCGCCGTACCCTCGGTGTCGACGAGGACGCTGAGGGGTTCGGCCACGCCGATGGCGTAGGCGAGCTGCACTTCGCAGATGTCCGCCAAGCCGGCGGCCACGACGTTTTTCGCAATGTGGCGGGCCATGTAAGTCGCCGAGCGATCGACCTTGGACGGGTCCTTGCCGGAAAAGGCGCCGCCGCCGTGGGCCCCGCGGCCGCCGTAGCTGTCGACGATGATCTTGCGGCCGGTCAGGCCGGTGTCGCCGTGCGGGCCGCCGATCACGAAGCGGCCGGTCGGATTGATGTGGAACTTGATCTGGTTGGACCAAAGTTTGGGGCATTCCTTCAGACAGACGGGCTTGATCACCTTTTCGATAATCGTGCGTCTAAACTTCTCGTTGACGTTGCCGTTGCGATCGAGCAGTTCGGGCCGTTCCTCGTGCTGCGTGGAGATGACGATGGTGTGGAGTTTGACGGGCTTGTGACCATCGTATTCGATCGTGACCTGGCTCTTGCTGTCCGGGCGGAGCCAGGGGATAACTTTTTTCCGTCGAACCTCGGCGAGCTTTTCCACAAGGCGGTGCGACAGATGAATCGGTAGCGGCATAAGGGCCTTCGTTTCGCGGCAGGCGAAGCCGAACATCAGACCTTGATCGCCGGCGCCTTGCTGCTTCTTTTTTGAAGCGGTGACGCCCTGGGAGATGTCGGCCGACTGACTGTGGATCGTGCGGATGACGGCACAGCTCTTGTGGTCGAACTGGCACGCCGGGTCGGTATAACCGATGTCGGCGATCGTGCGGCGGATGTCTTCCTCGATGTTGTTCAAGGCGAGTTTCGCCGCCTCGTTGTGGACCGTCACTTCTCCGGCCACGACGACCAGCCCGGTCGTTACGAGCGTCTCGCAGGCGACTCGCGCGTTGGGGTCCTTGGCGATCAGCGCGTCCAACACAGTGTCCGAAATCTGGTCGGCGACCTTGTCCGGGTGGCCCATGCTGACCGACTCGGAAGTGAAGAAATGGCGTCTTTTTCGTAACGATCCGTTATTGCTCACGACTGCTCCTCGATGAACCATCCACCCCTCTTGTCACCTGACCCCCGGCCGAGCCCCATACTATAAAGTCCCCCTTTTTCGGAGGCAAGCGCGGCCAGAGGGTTCTTTTGGACCTTCGCTTCGGGCCGCCTTATCCTTCGGGTTTGGCAACTAATGTCCTCTCCAGTTGGTTAAGCTCATTCCGGGTTCTACGACCGGCAGGGGCGCCGGCCGCTACGGTTTTCATGAAAGCCAGTTTCGTACTACTATCCGCCTGCAACCTCGCCCTAATGGCTTTGACCGCCGTCCTTGGGTTGAGGGTGCAGGGGTCGGAGGGCTTTGCTCGACATTTTCTGCTTGGGCTGCTTGCCGCTTTTTTCGCCTGCTTCGTGCATGTCGTCGTCTTCATGTATTTCGTCGTTCAAGAGAAGATCGTCCGCCAGTCCGCTCTGGCGGGCGACGTCGACGTCGGATTCCATCAGAGGGTGCAGGTCTTTAAGTCGCGTGCCGTGCGGCTCAGCCTCGCCGGTATCGTCTCGATCCTGGTTGCCGTGGCCCTCGGCGCTTCCGTCGGCATCTACGTCGGTCCGACGGCTCATCTCGTCGCGGCGTTCGCGGCCATCGGCGTGAATGCGCTGGCCGCCGCTTTTCAATATGCCCTTCTTCATGAATACCGCGAAGAGACAAGCCGCCATTTCGATGAGTGACTGCAACGTTTGACCCATTTGAAAGCGGCGTCGTATACTTGAGATGTGGATGCCTCGCCGCCTGCCCACCCGCTGATTCCGTCCGTGTCGCGAGTTGCATGCCAGTTGACGTTTTGCCTCCTTGCGGGGCTGACCGTTCCGGCAGCCGCCGGTCCGCCGAGCACTCAACCCGTCGCGTCATTCCGTGTTGCTCGCGAACGCGCGTTGGCGGGCGACTATCCGGAGGCCATCCGGCTCTACGAGGAACTCGCCGCCAAGCCCGAGCGGGTTCTTTCCGCCGCCGTTGCCCGTGCGGACGTGGATGCACAGGTCGGCGATTACCAAAAAGGCATTGAGCGGCTACTGGCCCTTGAAGCGAAAGGCCGTTTGTCGGCGGATTGGCACACCGCGCTGGCTTCGCTTTATGACGCCATAGGAAACTATGATGAAGCCCTCGATCACAACAAGCAGGCGATCAAGCTCAGCGACCGTCATTTCCGCGCTCGCCGGCAGCTCGGCCAGTTGTATGAAATGCTGGGCAAGACGCAGGAAGCGGTCGAGGTCTATCGCGTCTTTGAGCAGATTATGACCGCCCCCGATCTGCCGAGCGCCGCCGAGGATCTCACCCATCTCGGTCAGGGCTTTCTTCGTTTCTCGACGCTCACGCGTCATCGCGACATCGTGCAGCGGACGCGGCACGTACTTACCGAAGTCTATCAGGAGGCCTTCGAGTTCGTCGATGCCGCGTATTGGCCGGCGAGGCTGGCCGCGGCGGAATTGCTTCTGGCCAAGCACAATCTGAGGGAAGCGAAGACGGACTTTGAAGCGGTTCTCGAACAGAACCCCAGGGTCGCCGAGGCCCACGTCGGGCTGGGACTCATCGCCCTCGAAGACTGGGAATTCGACGCCGCCGAGAAGAATGCGCAGGCCGCCCTGGAGGCGAACCCTTCGAGTGTTTCGGCAAGGGTTCTTCTCGCGTCTACACGAATGACGGAGCGCCGATACCGCGAAGCCGCAGCGATCGCGAAAGAAGCGCTCAAGACGAACCCGAACTCCATCGAGGTGCTTTCGCTGTTGGCCGCGGCGCATCTCCGCGCCGGCGACGAAGCCGAATCTCGCCGCTACGGCCAGCGCGTCGAAAAACTTTGCCCGCAATCGGCTGTCCTGCACCATACACTCGGCACTTGGCTCTCCTCCGGTCGGCAATACCCCGAGGCCGAAGCGCATTTCAAGAAGGCGATCGAGATCGCTCCCCATTGGTGCGAGCCGCGAACGGCACTCGGTCAGCTTTACATGGAAACCGGCGAGGAACATCTCGCTCGGAGGGCCCTCGAAGAGTCCTTCGCGCTGGACAGCTTTGACGCCCATACCCACAACGTCTTACACCTGCTCGATAGTCTCGATCAGTTTGCCCGGCTGGAGACGAAGCACTTCATCATCAAGTACGACAAGGATCAGGACGCCGTGGTCGCGCCGTACCTTGCCGAGGTCCTGGAGCGGGTTTATCCCGACGTATGCGGAGACTTCGCGACGAATCTGGAGGATCGGACGATCATCGAAGTCTTCCCCGACCACATGGGGTTTTCGGTTCGCATCACGGGCCGGCCGTTCATCGCGACCGTCGGCGCGTGCTGCGGACGGGTGATCGCGATACAGGCCCCTCGCGGCGGCGCGCCCTTCGGCCCCTTCAACTGGGCCACGGTGCTGCGACACGAATTCACGCACACCGTCACGCTCGCGGCGACGAAGAACCGCATCCCGCACTGGATGACCGAGGGCATGGCGGTTCACGAGCAACCGCTGCCGCAGTCGTGGACCGCCAAGCAACTGCTAAACGCCGCCGTTCGGGAAGACCGGCTCTTCACGCTCGAATCCATCGATTGGGGTTTCATGCGGCCCAAGCGGCCGGACGATCGCGGCCTGGCCTACGCGCAAAGCGAATGGATGATGCAATACGCGGTGGAGCGATTCGGGTACCCGATCGTCCAGGGATTGCTCGCCGCGTTTCGCGACGGCAAGGATCAGCCGACCGCGTTCAAGGAGGTCCTGGGCGTCAGCACCGAGCAATTCAGCAGCGACTTTAAAGCATGGGCGAAAGAGCAGGCCGACGCCTGGGGCATTCGGCACACGCCGGACGAAAAGCCCGACGACGTCCAAGCGCTGGTCGACAAGAAGCCCGACGATCCGCGATTACTCGCACGGCTGGCCATGGCGCAATGGCATGACGGCGAACTCGATGCCGCGCAAAAAGCGGCCGGGCAGGCGTTGGAACTCGATACGGACGAGCCGACCGCGCTCGAAGTTCTCGCCGGCATTCACATCGGCCGGCTTCTTCGTGCAAAGGAAAAGGACGCTCAACGCCATCACGCCCGACAGGCCGAGCCCTACCTTCGCCGTCTCCTCAAGCTGGACGCGGACCACCCCGCGGCCACGCTGCATCTCGGCATCGTGAAGCAGACGATCGGCGAATACCCGCAAGCCATCGAACTCTTTACACGATACCAGCGGAGATACCCTGACGATCCGGACAGCTATCGACACCTCGCCGGCATCTATCTTCTCCAAGAGCGCCGGGCCGACGCACTCAAGCAACTGGAGCAGCTCGCCCGGCTCTCGGAGGATGAGGCCCCCGTCTGCAAGCAGGTCGCCGATCTTTATGCCGAGGCGAATCAGCCCGAGGTCGCGTCGCGATGGTATCGCCGCGCGATCGAAATCGATCCCTACGACGCCGCCGTGCACCGGGAATACCGAGAGAGCCTTCTCAAGCTCGGACAGCGCGACGCCGCCCAGCGCGAAATGGAGGCTCTCAAAAAGCTCAAACCAGACGAGGCCGAGGACTCTCGGTGACGGGAAAAACAACGGGCGGCATGAAACTCAGGACCGAAGAATTGGCTGTTACGGCCGCTGTCCGGTATGCTATGAAAATGGCGCTATCCCTTACGCGGAGAGGGATCATCCCAAGGATTCTGATGAGGGCCGCCACCGAATGGACCTTAAACGGTTACAAGAACTGATCGAGACGATGTACTCGGCCAAAGACCGTAAACGCGGCTCGGCCGGGACGTTCCTCTGGCTGATGGAAGAAGTGGGCGAATTAGCCACCGCGATCCGCGAAGGCACCCCCGAAGAAAAAGAGGGTGAGTTCGCCGACGTCCTAGCCTGGTTGGCGACGCTGGCCAACGTCGAGGGCGTGGACCTGCAAGCCGCCATGAAGAAATACACCGAAGGCTGCCCGGGCTGCGGCCAGATGGTCTGTCGCTGCGACGAAAAACCGTGAGCGCCGGGGCCGATCCGAAGAACGGGCCGCACGTAGCAGCCTCCGGGGAGAATCGATCCGACCGTGAATCCTCGATCTTTGAAAGTCATCCTGCTTGCAACGCTCGTCGGCCTCGTGACGCCGAAGGCCGGCGCGCAGGCTCAACGCGACCGAGCAGGGAGCGTTGAGGCCCGGCTTGAGCGGGTCGGGCTCTTTGCCGGAGCCGATCCGTTGGTTCGCAGCGGCAACTGGTCTTTTGTCGAGGTCTCGCTGCGCTTTCGCGGGGCGACGCCCTTTGACGGACAACTCCAACTCAGCCAGCAAGATCGCGACGGCGACTTGGTGACGTCCGTGCTTCCCGTCGCGCTCGCACCGAATGAAGACTGGCGACCTTACCAGGTCTACTTTGTCCCGCACGAGGCCGCCAACGGGACCATCCGCGTGAGTCTCCACGACGCCAGGGGCGCAATCGTTGAACTTACCAGCGACGCCGGCGAAGCGATCAAGGAACTGGTCGCCCCACAGGTCAGCGAATCTCCTTCCGACGAATTGCTCATTCTCGACTTGTCCAATCCTCGGCGTCTGCCCCACGTCGCCGAGCTGGACATGGACGCCGCCGGGCAGCGCGACCGCCTCAACGCTCGCCGGGTTCGCGGTCTTCTGCCTCGGGAGTTGCCCTCGTCCTGGGAGGGCCTCGAACCGGTTGACGCGATCGTTTGGGACGACGCCGATCCCTCCAGCCTTTCCCAACAACAGATCGAGGCGCTGGTCGGCTGGGTCAAGGCCGGCGGACGCCTCTTGATCACCGCGGGCAAAAACTGGCAGTCGCTCTCACAGTCGCCTTTGGCCGCCGCGCTGCCGATCACGATTCGCGGCGTCAATCAAGCGACGGAGGCGCAGGAGTTCATCGACCTCATCGAAAACAACGACTATGAGAGGCGCCTTTCGAGCTATTACGCCAAACATCCGATCACTCGCTGCCGGATGAGCCCGCTGCCCGACGCGCTTCCCATGCCGGCCGATTGTCCGAATGCGCAGATTTGCTATCGCCGGTTGTTGGGGCGCGGCATCATCGTGTTCGTCGGCGCTTCCCTGCGCCAGCTTCTGCCGCCGCCTGGAAAAACCGACAACGTCCAGGGGCCAGGCAATCCGGCCGATCCGAAAAAACGCGCCGACGATCCTTTCATCCAGATCGCCTGTGAAAAGATCGTCGGGCGCAGACTCCTGGCCCTGCCCGCTGTGCGCGAAGATAAGATCAATGCGGGCATCGCGCAACCGCTGGATCTCTTTCAATTCCTGCGCGCTTCGATCGCCTTTGAGTCGGTCGGTACGCGGTTCCTCATCCTCGCGATCCTCTTCGCCATCGTTTATACCTTCGTCGCCACGACCGGCAGCTACTGGTATCTCAAACGCCGATCCTGGGAGCATCACTGCTGGACCGCTTTCGGCGCCGCCAGCATCGCCGCGAGCATCCTCGGCACGGGGATGGTCGGGCTGCTCCGCGGCGTACAGAAGAAGCTCTGGCAGACGACGATCGTCGACGCTCAGACGGGCATCGACTACGGCTACGCGTCGTGCCTTTTCGGCATCAAGACGCCCAATCACACGCGGCTTGATCTGCGACTTCCCGTCGGCGATCCCGAGGCAGCGGTCGAGCAGGGGGGACCGTTGCGGGCCATGCCGGCGTCGACCTCCTTTGAATCGCCGGACTCGAAATTCACGGCCGCCGCGGGTTACGAATGCGAACTGGGAGGGGCCGCCCTTCGCAGGGTCCCCATTCGCGCGACGCTGAAAGAGTTGCAAGGCTCGTGGCACGGCCCGCTCGGCGGCGTCCTCGACGCGAGGCTCGTCATCAAGAAGATGCCGGAGTCCAAGGACGCCTTTCGCAACGAAATCAGCGAAGGCAGCTTCATCCGCAACAATCTCGGCGTGACGCTTCGTGACTGCTATCTGCTGGAAACCTCGGAAGAGGTCGCCGGCGAGCGGCCCACGACGCTGACGCGGTGCTTTTTCATCGGCGACATTCCCAAGAGCGGACCCGAATCCCAGCTTGACGACCAGATGCTCCGCCAGCGGCTCTATTATGAAAAGGACCCGAAGGGCGGCCCTGACGCACCGCTTGTCCGCAGAAAGCAACTCCCCATGCTCGATAAGGTCCTGGAGGAGCTCGCAGGCAACTTGAGGCCGCTATCCCTTTCACCGACGGACCTTTCATCCGCCGGGCTCAAGCTCACCGGTAACGAGGAATATCCGGCGATGCTGCTGTTGTCGCTTTACGACCTGATGCCCAAGGACCCTCGCGATCGTCCGTCCTTCCGGCGCTCGCACGGCCGCTCGCTTTCCTGTACGCACCGACTCGGAAAACAAACCGCCCTGTTGATCGGCCATACGGACGAGGCCCCGGCAGCGACGCTCGAGGTCGGTGGACGGCCCCTGAAGCCCAATAAATCGCATACAATCTATCGCTTCGTCATTCCCGTGAAGAGCGAACGTTAGCCGACGGATAACTCAACGTGATCATCCAGACCATCAATCTTACGAAGCGTTACGGCAAGTTGGTCGCCCTCAGCGGCCTCCACCTCGATATCGAGGAAGGCGAGTGCTTCGGCTACATCGGTCCCAACGGGGCCGGCAAGACCACGACGATCCGCATCCTCGCCACGCTCCTTCAGCCCACCTGGGGCGAGGCCCGCGTCTGCGGATATACGGTCGGCTATGAGTCGCGCATGATCCGCCCGGTCATCGGCTACGTGCCGGACTTTTTCGGCGCGTACGAGGACATGGTGGTGCAGGAGTATCTGGAGTTTTTCGCGGCGGCGTACAACATCCAAGGCGACCAGCGAAAGCGCGTCGTCGGCGACGTGCTCGAACTGACCGACCTGGTTTACAAGCGCGACGCCCTGGTGGATTCGCTCTCTCGCGGTATGAAGCAGCGGTTGTCCGTCGCTCGCGTCTTGCTGCACGACCCCAAGGTGCTGTTCCTGGATGAGCCCGCGAGCGGCCTAGACCCGCGTGCCCGCATCGAGATACGCGAATTACTCAAGGAGCTTCGCCGCATGGGCAAGACGATCATCATCAGCTCGCACATTCTCCACGAGTTGGCCGAGCTATGTACGACCGTCGGGATCATCGAACGCGGCGAACTGCTCTTCCACGGCTCCATCGACGAGATCGTCCGCCGCACCAAGAGCGGCACGCGCGTAGAGGTCATCGTTCCGACGAATCAGGAGAATGCCGCCGCCGTGCTCGGCAAATTGCCCCAGGTCGGCGGCGTTGAGAGCAACGACGGTCGGCTGCTCGTGTCGCTCAAGGCGGAGACCAAGGATTTTTCCTTCCTCGCCCGGGCCCTGCTCGACGCCCAAATCCCGCTTCAGGAGATCAAGGAAGAGCAGGTCAACCTTGAGACCGCGTTCATGCGCTTTACGAAGGGGATCGTGCAATGATTCCGATTCACGTCAGACGGATTCTTGCGTTGACGGCTTTCCTCCTT
>CAYMXF010000107.1:0-9852 GCA_964393935.1 uncultured Planctomycetaceae bacterium | reverse complement strand
CGGTAGAGCAAGCGGCCCCGGTCGAAGACCTCGCCGTGGCGGGAGACTCCGCGCTTGCGAAAGGACGCGATTCAACAAATGTCAACGAATTTCAACTTGACGCCGCACGAGATTCAACCCCGCACCCCCGATGGCGCTCTACAAACGCGTAAAATTCAACTTTATCAGGAAAATTCAGGTTGCTTCGTTTTTTTTTCGCGCCGCGCGCCGCCCCTCCTCTTTCGCTATTCGCTATTCGCCATTTCCCCTGGCCCCTCGCGCCCTGGGTCCCTCGGCCCCCATCCGTGCCCATCTGCGTTCATCTGTGGATTTAATTCCGCATTCCGACTTCCGCATTCCGAATTGGAGTTGTTTCGCCTGGTTTCATCAAACAAAAAAAACCTCTGCGTCTCTCGGCCTCTGTGGTTTATCTTCTTCCCCCCATTCCGCATTCCGACTTCCGCAATCCACATTCGCCCAGTTTCGGCGTTTCGACATTTGAAAAGGAGGTCCCATGTCCCAAGACCCGTGTCCCCCGATTCCCTTGGGCGCCCTCAGCGACCAACAACGGCGACGGGTCGAGTCCCACCTGCCCCTCGTGAGTCTGACGCTCGGCGGCCTGGACGACCTGGTTCGCCGCCATCGCATCGCCGGACAATTCCAGGAGCTTTTCCAGGAGGGCAGCTTGGCCCTGGTCGACGCGGTCCGCACGCACGACGCGGCTCGACATGGCCGTTTCGCCCCCTTCGCCATGGCCCGAATCCATTTCGCCGTCAGCAAATTCGTCCACGAAACCCGAAGCGTCATTCGCGTGCCCTTCATCGTCCAGCGGCGTCATCGTCGCCGGTCGCGCGATGAGAAAGAGCGGCATCGCCCGAACCCCTCGCCGCGTGTCCTGCGCCTCACCCGCCCCGGCGGCGTCGTCGCAAGGTCCGCGTCGAGCCCGTCGGATCCATTCGATCCGCCCGGCGATGACGCGCCGACCATCGGCGACGTCGTCCGCGAGCGTTACGATTCGGCCGCCCATCGCGTGGCGACGGCGATGGCCGCTTCGTCGCGCGCCGCCCCGGACCGCCGCCAAGCCGTCGAGAAGTGCAAAGCGGGTCGATGGATGATCCCGGAGCCGGATGAGAGGGATTCGCTCCGCGACGTAGCCCGATCGCTGAAGTGCCCGCCCAGCCGCGTGGAATACTGCGAGAGCCGTTTCTTATGCCAAGTGGGCGAACTCCTCGAGGCCGACCCCTCGCTTCAGGCCCTGATCCGCCTCAGCCGCCGCTCGCCGCACGGAATGGCCCACCGACTCACCGAAAAGGAGCAAGCGGCCATAAGTTCTTGTGGCACCCGCCGCGGCGGGTGTAAGTCACATGGCTCCTATTCATGACACCGGGGAAGTTATAGAACATTCCGCGTCACGTTGCGATATGCTATCGACCATGGCCGCGATATCGGGGTGGCATCAATGGGTTGTGGCATGCTCCAACTGGACGAAGGCGGTGTGAGCGCAGGAATCAATCCGCATGAACCAAGTCGTTATAGAAAACCCCGTCCTAAACTCAGCGTTCACTGAGCCGGGCCGCCATTTTCGTTTCACCGATGAGGGTATCACTGACCAAATTGACGACGGCCGTCGGACGAGTTCGTACTTCATCCCCATCGCCCGGCCCCGCAAGAAGGGCCAAAAGCAGCTTGAATTTGAAACCGAATGGACCCAGGACCGCATCGAGGAGAACAAACTCGTCAACCAGATTCGTGCCCGCGTGAAGATTTGGCGGGAGGGCGGCTACGTCGGCGTCACGCCGACGACGAGTCGCTTGCTCGCCTACTGGATGGACCCCGACCGCGAGAGGAAGCTTTTTTTCTGCCAGGTCGAAGCCCTTGAGACCGCGATATACATCACCGAGGTTGCGAAAAAATACGGCGACGCTTGGATTGAAAACGCCGTCCGCGAAGCAAACGATACAGCAAACCCCGGCCTTCCCCGGACGGCCTTCAAAATGGCCACCGGCTCCGGGAAGACGGTTGTGATGACCATGCTCATCGCATGGCACACGTTGAACAAGCTTGCCAACCCCCAGGACGCCCGCTTCTCCGACACGTTCCTCATCATCACGCCCGGCATCACGATTCGAGATCGGCTCCGCGTCCTCTTGCCCAACGACCCGCAGAACTACTACCGGCAACGCGATGTCATCCCGGCCCAGTCGCTTGAGCAACTCGGTCAGGCCAAGATTCTCATCACGAATTTCCATGCTTTTGGCCTTCGTGAGAAGGTCTCGGCTGGCAAGCTCACCAAGTCGATACTCGCTGAGGGCAACAGTAGCGCGTTCACCGAAACCCCGGACCAGATGGTCCGCCGCGTCTGCCGCGAACTCGGCAACAAGAAAAACGTCATCGTTATCAGCGACGAAGCCCACCACTGCTACCGCCGCAAGCCTGACGCCGAAGATGACGAAGACAATCTCAAGGGCGAGGACCGGGAAGAGGCTAAGAAGCGCAACAAGGACGCCCGCGTCTGGATATCCGGCATCGAGGCCGTGAAGGCCAAGCTCGGCGTCAAGTCGATTTACGACCTGTCAGCAACGCCGTTTTTTCTTCGCGGCTCCGGCTACCCGGAAGGGACGCTCTTTCCGTGGGTCGTCTCCGACTTTTCGCTCATCGACGCTATCGAGGCGGGAATCGTCAAGGTCCCCCGCGTGCCTGTATCCGACGATTCGATGACTGGCGACCAGCCCACTTACCGCGACCTCTGGCTTCGCATCCGCGAGGACCTGCCGCGCAAGGGCCGCAAGACCGAGGCCGTCAGCGGCGAGCCGAAGCTTCCTGCCGAGCTTCAAGGAGCCTTGCACAGTCTGTACAGCAACTACGAGAAGTATTACCAGCTTTGGGAGAAGAACGCCGACGCGAGAGCCAAGGGCATCACGCCGCCGGTGTTCATCGTCGTGTGCAACAACACAAACGTATCGAAGCTCGTCTTCGATTACATCGCCGGCTGGGAAAAACCAATTGGCGAAAAGACCATCATCCAGGCAGGCGCATTGCCCATATTCCGAAATGACGACGAGAACGGCGGCTGGCTCCGCCGCCCGAACACGATTCTCGTCGATAGCGAACAGCTAGAGTCGGGCGAGGCCATGAGCGAGGAGTTCAAAAAAATTGCTGCCCGTGAGATCGACGAGTTCAAGGCCGAATATCGCATCCGCTTCCCCGGACGTGACACCGAAGACCTCACCGATGAGGATCTGCTACGGGAAGTGATGAACACCGTTGGAAAGCTCGGAAAGCTCGGCGAGCAGGTCAAATGCGTCGTGAGCGTGTCGATGCTCACCGAGGGGTGGGATGCCCAGACGGTCACTCATGTTCTCGGAGTGCGGGCCTTTGGCACGCAACTTCTCTGCGAGCAGGTTGTGGGCCGGGCACTTCGCCGGATGAGCTATGCCGCTAACGACAAGGGTATGTTCGATCCCGAATACGCCGAAGTGTACGGCGTCCCCTTCTCGTTCATTCCGTGCAGCGGCTCGACAAAGGACCCGAAGCCCGGCCCCCTGCCGACTCGCGTCCGAGCACTTGAAAATCGCATCGCGTGCGAAATCAACTTCCCTCGTTTATTGGGTTATCGTTACGACGTGGGCAGCGAGCGGCTCACCGCGAAGTTCACTGAAGACTCGCGGCTCGCGCTCACGACCGCCGACATCCCCACGCGGGTTGAGGTGGACCCGATCGTCGGCGAAAAGAGCGTACACACGCTTGACGACTTGAAACGCAAGCGCCCGAACGAGGTCGCGTTTCTCTTGGCCAAGCTCACGCTCGAAAAGTTTTTCCGCGACGACGACGGCAACGACAAGCCGTGGCTCTTCCCTCAGCTTCTCGGCATTGCCAAGCGTTGGCTCGCCGAGTGCGTGACATTCAAGGACAATACGTTCCCGCAATTGTTGCTCCTGATCGAATTCGCCCACGACGCAGCCGACCGCATCTATAAGGCCGTCGTCGCCTCGACGAACGGCTCCCCTGCCCTCAAGCCGATTCTTCGCCCCTACGACACGCTCGGCTCCACGCGCTACGTCGATTTTGACACGACGAGGCCGGTCTACGCGACCAAGGCCGACAAGTGCCACGTCTCCCACGTCGTCGCCGACACCGAATCATGGGAACAGAAGATGGCCCAAGCACTGGAGGACATGCCCGAGATCGTCCGCTACGTGAAGAATCACAATCTCGGCTTTACGATCCCCTACACGCTGAACGGCGAGGAGCGGCAGTATCATCCGGACTTTATCGCGGTGCTAAGAACTCCCTCTCCCTCCCAGGGAGAGGGTCGGGGTGAGGGTCCGAACGCCGACGAATTGAATCTGCTCATCGAAGTCACTGGCGAGAAAAAGAAGGACAAGGCCGCCAAGGTCGCCACGGCGCGCACGCTCTGGATCCCGGCGGTCAACAACCACGGCGGCTTCGGACGATGGGCTTTCATCGAGATTGCTGATCCGTGGGATGCCCAGAATGCGATCCGATCATTTTTTTCCGGAAGGTAATCGCAATGAGCAAAGCGAAAGCATCTGAATCGCAGGGCCAGATCATCGTTTTTGGTGCCAAGCAGATTCGCCGGACTTGGCACGCCGAGAAGTGGTATTTTTCCGTGGTCGATATCATCGGCGCGCTGACGGATAGCGATAATCCGCGTAATTATTGGAGCACGATGAAGGCTCGCGAGGTGGAAGCGAGCGGTATGGAGTTGTCCACAATTTGCGTACAACTGAAGCTAACCGCCGCGGACGGCAAGAGTTACAAGACCGATTGTGTCGATACCCAGGCCGCCTTCCGAATCATCCAGTCCATCCCCAGCCCGCGCGACTACTGGTACCGCATGAAACGCCGCGAGCAGGAAGCCTCCGGCGTTGAGTTGTCGACACTTTGTCGACAACTGAAACTAACCTCTATCGATGATCCGTGGGATGGGCAAATTGCAGTCAGAACAAGGATGTCAGCATGTTGACTCGCATGAGAATCCGAAACTTCAAGCGATTCGACGACGTCGATATCGAGCTTGGCAAAGCCGTTGTCCTAATTGGACCCAATAATTCCGGCAAAACAACGGCCTTGCAGGCCCTCGCCCTGTGGGACATAGGTGTCCGGCGCTGGAATGAGAAACGAAAGGGGAAATCATCCCCGGAAAAAAGACCGGGGGTCACCGTCAACCGGCGCGACCTGGTTTCAATTCCCGTGCCGGTTGCCAACCTGCTCTGGCGCGATTTGCATGTGCGTGATGTTGAGCATATTGAGAAAAACGGTAAGCCGTCCGTCAAGACTCAGAACGTCCGAGTGGACATCATCGTGGACGGTGTCACCCACGACAAGGCATGGTCCTGCGGCTTTGAATTCGACTACGCCAACGAGGAATCTTTTTATTGCCGACCGTTGCGAACTGACGATGGTCCTGAGCGTATGTCCGTCCCTGACGAGGTGGAAAACGCGCGTGTTGCGTTCCTCCCCCCCATGTCCGGCTTGGCGGACCGGGAGTTCGTAAAGCAGCCGGGGGAGATCGGGGTGCTCATCGGGCAGGGACAGACAGCCCAAGTCTTGCGCAACCTCTGTCACCAAATCTACAAGAACGAGGATTCGGGGCATTGGGCTGCTTTGGTGGAACACATCGACACCTTATTCGGTGTGGAGCTTTTGGCGCCGCAATATATCGCAGAGCGCAGCGAAATCACCCTGGCCTACAAGGACGAGCGAGGGAACAATCTCGACCTTTCTTCATCGGGGCGAGGACTGCAACAGACGCTGCTCTTGCTCGGCCACCTTTATGCCAATCCTGGGGCAGTGCTGCTCCTGGACGAGCCGGATGCCCACCTGGAGATTCTGCGCCAACGCCAAACCTACAACCTCCTGATCCAGATCGCCGAGCGGCAGGGTTCGCAGATTATCGCTGCCAGCCACTCAGAAGTTGTGCTCAGCGAAGCCGCCGATAGGGATGTTGTTATTGCTTTTGTCGGCAAGCCTCATCGAATTGACAATCGCAATTCCCAGGTTCTCAAATCGTTGCGCGACATCGGTTTTGACCAGTATTACCTAGCCGAAGAAAAGGGTTGGGTGCTGTACTTGGAGAATTCCACCGACCTGGCTATTCTCCAAACCTTCGCCCGCTCTCTCGATCATGAAGCCAAGGATCACCTCGAACGTCCGTTTGTGAAGTACGTCGAGACCAACCTGCCTCAAAAAGCTCGCGAGCATTTTTTCGGTTTGCAGGAAGCCAAGAATGATCTTGTGGGAATCGCTATTTTCGACCGCCTCGATAAAGATCTTCAATCTGCCAATGGACTCACCGAAACCATGTGGCGGCGCAAGGAAATCGAAAACTATTTTTGCATGGAGAGCGTTCTGCTCGCTTACGCCAGACACGAATTGCCCGATGATCTTTTCGGGAACGCCGAGAGTGAGCAACGTGAACAGGCTATGAGCGAGGCCGTCGCGGAAGTGACGAAACTTCTCGAAATAGATGAGCTGGCCCCATGGTCTCCTGACGTGAAAGCGAGCGATCAGGTTCTTGATCGGGTTTTCCGGCTTTTTTTCAAGAAACTGGCGCTTCCTCTCCAATTGCGGAAGTCCGACTATCACATCCTTGCCGGCCTGGCGCCGAAAGAGGGCTTGGACGCGGAGATCATCGAGAAGCTGGACGCCATCGTTGCCGTGGCAAAGAAAGCAATTCCGAGAGCGGAGTAATCCCATGGCGCGAAACAAGATGACATCAACAAAGGTGGATTCCATCCGCCACAAGGACAAGCGGCCAAACATCCCCACCGAGGAGCTGCGCGACTTCGTGGCCGAGGACGAGAAGGCCCCCAAGACCATGCTCTACCCGCGCGATCCGTCGCTCGACCCGCAGCTTGTCTGGAAGGGCAAGGACGAGCAGGACCAGAAGGACCTCGCCGTCCCCGTCGTGCCCGTCTACATCCAGGAGAAGATTCATCCCCAGGCCCTCATCGAGGACATCCGCCGCAACGCTCCCTCTCCCTTGCAGGGAGCGGAGGGCGACCGAGGAGGGAGCCCGACGCGGGGTGAGGGTTCCGGCTTCGGCGACCAGCTCAACCTCTTCGCCGACTTCAACGGCGGCCCGATCGAGTTCGAGCAGAAGGTCGAGTTCTATCAGCACGAGCAGAATTGGGCGAACCGCATGATCCTCGGCGACTCGCTGCTGGTGATGACCAGCCTCGCCGAGAAGGAGGGGCTCAAGGGCAAGGTCCAGACGATCTACTTCGACCCGCCCTACGGCATCAAGTTCGGCTCGAATTGGCAGGTCAGCACGCGCAAGCGCGACGTGAAGGACGGCAAGGCCGAGGATGCGACGCGCCAGCCGGAGCAGATTCGGGCCTTCCGCGACTGCTGGCGTATCGGCGTCCACTCCTATCTCGCGTACATCCGCGACATTCTCACCGCCGCCCGCGAGCTGCTCACCGAGACCGGCTCGATTTTCTTGCAGATCGGGGATGAGAACGCCCACCTCGTGCGGTCGGTGCTGGACGAGGTGTTCGGAAGCGACAATTTCGTAAGCCTGATCACTTGCGCAAAAACCACCGGCACAACGGGGAGATTGCTCGCGAATACAGCAGACTACTTGCTCTGGTATGCAAAAGATACTGAACGAGTGAAGTATCGGCCGCTCTACCGGGAAAAATCAATCGGTGGTGAAGGCGGCGAAATGTATACGATGGTAGAACTGCCGGATGGTAAGCGCCGACGGCTAACGCGCGAAGAGCTTTTTGACCCAAACAAAGTGCCGAAGGACGGAAAAATATGTAGGCTCGCAGACCTGACTTCCCCGCGAGTACGTGAGGCTCGAACTGGCTACTACCCAATTGAAATCGGCGGAAAGCAATACTTACCAAGGAAGGGCGAGTGGAAAACGCACCGCGATGGTATCGAACGGCTTCGGAATGCCGGACGCCTTGCCCTTTCCGGTGACACGCCAGCGTATGTGAGAAGAATCGACGACTTTCCCGCGTTCTCGATCACCAACATTTGGGATGATATAGGCGCTGCAATGGACAAGCTGTATGTCGTGCAGACTGGAACCAAGATGATCGAACGCCCGATGTTGTTGACTACCGACCCCGGCGACCTCGTCCTCGACCCCACCTGCGGCTCGGGGACGACCGCCTACGTCGCCGAACAGTGGGGCCGCCGCTGGATCACTATCGATACCAGCCGCGTCGCGCTGGCACTCGCCCGCACGCGCCTCATGACCGCTAAATACCCCTATTACTACCTGGCAGATGATTATCCGCAGATTACGCAGATGAACGCAGATGAAGAAATCAAAACTTATCTGCGTCAATCTGCGAAATCTGCGGATCATTCTTGCGGCGACATCAAGAAGGGCTTCGTCTACAAGCGCGTCCCGCACGTGACGCTCAAATCGATCGCCAACAACCCGGACATCCGCGAGGGGATGAAACGCGAAGAGATCGAAGCCGCCATCGCCAAACACGCTGATACCGAAACGCTTTACGACCAGCCCTACGAAGACAACAAGCGCGTCCGCGTCGCCGGCCCCTTCACCGTCGAGAGCCTATCGCCGCATCGCGTGCTTTCGACTGACGAGGACGGTGGCACAGGCGTCTCGCCTGTGAACGGACACCGCCGGGACGGCGGTGCCACACAGCAGGACTTCGCCACGATGATCCTCGACAACCTCCGCAAGGCCGGCGTCCAGAACACCAAGAAGAACGAGCGGCTGAAGTTCGAGACGCTCAACCCCCATGCGGGGACGTGGATTCACGCCGTCGGCACCTACCTGGAGGGTGGCACCGGCGTCCCGCCGGTGAAGAACGGTAGCAAACCCTCACCCCCCGTCGGGCTCCCTCCTCGGTCGCCCTCCGCTCCCTCGAAGGGAGAGGGAGTGCTGAAGCGCGTCGCCGTCTCGCTCGGACCGGAGCATGGGACCGTCGGCCCGATGCAGGTGAAGGAGGCGGCGAAGGAGGCCGTCCAGGGCGTCGGCTTCGACGTGCTGATCGTCTGCGGCTTCGCCTTCGACCCCCACGTCTCCGAGGAAGTGAAGCGCTACGGCAAGCTGACGGTGCTGGCGGCCAAGATGAACCCCGATCTGGCGATGGGCGACGAGCTGCTCAAGAAGACAGGGGCGGGCAACCTGTTCATGGTCTTCGGCGAGCCGGACATCGACCTCAAGAAGCAAAAGGACGGAACGCTCGTCGCCGAACTCAAGGGCCTGGACGTGTACGACCCGACGACCGGGGCGATCCGCTCGAACTCGACCGACGACATCGCCTGTTGGTTCATCGACACCGACTACAACGGCGAGAGTTTCTTCGTCCGCCACGCTTACTTCACCGGCTCCGCCAAGGACGACGACGGCCCGTACGACAAGCTCAAACGCGCCCTCCGCGCCGAGATCGACGAGGCCGCGTGGTCCAGCCTCTACAGCACGACCAGCCGCCCCTTTGCTAAACCTACGACCGGCAAGATCGCCGTGAAGGTCATCAACCATTATGGCGACGAGGTGCTCAAAGTGTTTTCCGTTTGAGGGTCGCGGCGACGCGGGCTAGTGCCGTTTCCAGTCAGAACCGCCACCCCTTTACGGGGCGCTCTTCGCCGTTTGCGCGGGTACCACCGAAGGATCGCCGAACTTTTGCCGCTGTTGGGCCGTCAGCACGCTCGCAAGCTGTTTTTTGAGCCGCTCGAAGACTTGGCCGATCGGCGCGAGCAGCCGATCCAACTCCGCTCGAACCACTTTGAGTTTGTCCGGGTTTTTCTCGGCGGCGAGGCGCCGCTCGTTTTGCTCGATGAGATCCCGTTTCGCGGCCCGGTAGCGGATCGCCTCCTTCTTGGCGCTCTTGAGGATCGTGTCCGCCTGGCCCCGCTGCC
>CAYMXF010000106.1:2932-9904 GCA_964393935.1 uncultured Planctomycetaceae bacterium | reverse complement strand
CATCCGTTTCCGTCGAACCTCAAATTGCACTGGCCGATCGGGCCGCTGCTGCGTTTCACTCGACCGCGAATCTACATGCGCCTTTACGGCGACCCGGTTTGGAGCGAGACCGATCTTCGACGCCGCGCCCTCGCGCCGCCGGGAATGCCGACGGAAATGCCGCCCTATGAGGTGATGCAGCGGCTTCGAGATCCGGCCTCCGCCGCGGCCCGCCCCCGACATGAGCAAAGGCCCCTTCCACTCGCCATCACGCCCGCCGCCCGCTTGGAGATCGGCGAAATCGCCAAGGCCTGGTATGTGCCGCCCGACCCGCCGGCGAAGTCGGGGTGGCTGGTATATTCGCTTGATTTCGTCCTGGCGGCGATGCAAGGCTCCATCACCGAACCGCAGAACATCGTGCGTACGCCCTTATGGCTGACGATCGGCACCCTCGTTCGCAGCGTCATGGGCTTGGCTCAACTCATCATCATGCTCCTGTCCCGGCTTCCCATCATTTGCTGGTTCATGGAGATCCTGGCGCGGACGTTCACGCGCAATGCCGCGGGTTTCTTCCTGAGGAGTTGCTACTGGAAGTCCCGTCTGGGTCACCTCGGCCCTGATACACTCTTCGACCAGGGCGTTGATATCTGGGGCCCCAAAAACGTCTCGATCGGCGCCAATTGCCACATCGATACGAGTGTCCGAATGGCCGCCGGTGAACGCAGACACGGACAGCGCGGCGCCATCAGCATCGGCAACTACGTGCATCTCGGCCCGGGCGTCCACATCGCCGGGCGCGGCACCGTGTTGATTCACGATTGCGTCGGGATTTCCGCCCACACGCACCTCTATAGCGCAACGAACACGATTGAGTTCCCCGGCGATCCCGGTCAACTCATCAGCATGTCGCACATGGCGCCGCCGGATCAGCAGCACATCACCGAAGGGCCGATCGTCATCGAGCCCTATGCCTTCGTGGGAATGATGGCCCGTATCATGCCCGGTGTCCGCGTCGGGTACGCCGCCGTCGTTCACGCGGCGTCGGAGCTGACGCGTGATGTGCCGCCCTTCGCGAATTACACGGGGCCTCCGCGCGGCCGGCAGATTGGCTGGCGCAAGCCGCGTCGAAAAAGTTTGAAGCTCGATGGGACGAAACCGGCCGCCGACGCGCCAAAGGTGATGCGCGACGGTCCGCCATTCATGGAGACGGAAGTCGACCGGCCACGTTCTGATTCACCCGCTGTCGAGGAACTTTAGCGAAAAACTGCTGGATCGCTTGTTGTTCGAGCAGATCGAGGAACCGTACGAATGCCCGCGACTCACTCCGAATCTTTCCACCACGTCGGCGTCGCCGTAAAAGACCTCGGCCGCGCGGTCGAGGCCCTGCGCCTGCTTTTCCCGGCCGCTGCGGTATCGCCTGTCGTTGAAGACCCGAACCAAGGCGTTCGCATTCAGTTCGTGCAATTGGGCGATCTGCGCGTGGAGTTGCTCGAACCGGCGGCGTCGCCGTCTCCGGTCGATTCGATCTTGAAGCGCGGCATCGGGCTTTATCATGTGTGCTTCGAAATCGACGACCTCGACGAATGCCTGACGCAATGGGTCAGTGCGGGTGCGACGCTGCTCTCGCCCGCCAAACCGGCGAAGGCGTTCGACAACCGCCGTGTCGCCTTCGTCATGTGCCAGGGACTCATGGTCGAACTGTTGGAGGCCGAATAAGCCGATGGCCGCGCCTGCAACGCCCAACGACGGACTCGATCTTGCTCGTGCGGTCGCGCTCTTGGATCAGGTGCATTGTCAGCCGACGATTGTCAACATGACTCAGGCCGCCAGGACGCTCGCCCCCCATGGTCGCGCGCTGGCTCAGGTCCCGCTTCGCGTAGCGTGCCTCTCTTCTTTTACTTTTGATCCGCTCAAGCCGGCGCTGGAATTGCAGGGACTCCGCGCCGGGTTTGCGTTCGATATCCACGTCGCGCCTTACGGCCAGTTTGACCGTGAATTGATTGATCCGACCTCCGGCACGGCGGCGTTCAAGCCCGACGTCGTCATCCTGGCCGTTCGTTTGCAGGACGTCTGTCCGGCGATTTATGACGGTTTTAATTCGCTATCCGCACCGGATGCCACGCAGATCGTCGCGGATTGGATCGCGCGACTTCGCTCGGCGCTGATCAGCTTTCGCCAACATTACGCGGCACACGTTCTCATGCAGAACTATGAGCTGCCTGCGTCGCCGTCGCTGGGAATCGCCGACCGCAGCGCGACATTGTCTCAAGTCACGCTGATCGACAGGGCCAACAACGAGTTGCGCGAATTGGCCGCGTCGATCGAAAACGTATACGTCATGGACTATGACACACTCGTCGCCCTGCACGGTCGCGCCCGTTGGCAGGACCGACGGATGGCTCTCTATGCCAGAATCCCGGTCGCGGCGGAACACTATTGGCCACTGGCGGGCTTCTACGTTCGGCATCTTCGTCCGCTTTATGGTCTATCGAAAAAGGTGCTCGTGCTCGATGCCGACAACACCCTTTGGGGCGGCGTGGTCGGCGACGTCGGCGTCGAAGGAATCGCCCTCGGGCCGGACTATCCCGGCAGTGCCTATGTCGCGCTCCAGCGGCGTGTGCTCGACCTCTATCACCGCGGCGTCGTCCTCTGCCTGGCGAGCAAGAACGAACCCGGCCTTGTTGAAGAAGTGCTGGACCGTCATCCCGAGATGGTCCTGCGACGGCAACACTTCGCTGCGATGCGTGTCAACTGGCGGTTAAAGCCGGATAATCTCCAGGAGATAGCCGCCGAACTCAATCTCGGCATCGATAGCTTCGTCTTTGTCGATGACAGCCCGGTGGAATGTGAACTTGTCCGTGCCGCATTACCACAAGTGCTAACGGTGCCGCTGCCAACCGAGCCGGCGGAGTTTGCCGCGACCCTCGAGGCGCTGGATTGCTTCGAGCAGTGGACGCATTCCGCCGAGGACAAGCAGCGAGGATCGCACTACCGGGCGGAGGCCGGGCGTCGTTCGCTACAAACCACGGCCGTCGATATGCCGACGTTCTACCGTCAACTCGAAATGGAGACGACGCTATCGGTTAATCCGCCGGCGCATGTGGCTCGCGCGGCGCAAATGACCCGCCGCACTAATCAGTTCAATATGAACACGATCCGGTGCAGCGAGGACGACATCCGCCGGTTCATGAAATCCGGCGATCATCTCGTCGTCACGCTTGCCCTCAAGGATCGCTTCGGCGACAATGGGACGATCGGCTTGGCCGTCGTAAAACAAGGCCGCGACGAGTGGCTTCTTCATTTGCTGCTGATGAGCTGCCGTATCCTGGGACGGACCGTCGAGCAGGCCTTCGTCGATTGGATCGGGCTTCAAGCGGCGAAGGCCGGGGCGAAGCGACTCGTCGGCGAGTTTGTCCCGACCCCGAAGAATAAGCCGTTCGCGGGATTTTATTCATCCTGCGGATTCGTCGCCGGACCGACGGACGGACAGAATCAGCGATGGGTCCGAACGTTGGACGCAAGCCCACGACCGCTGCCCGATTGGCTGAAGATCACCGTCGATAACGCCGACGAGAGCAAATAATGTCTGTCGCCGAGGACCGATTTCGCACTGTTGTATGCGCCGTCTTGGGCGTCCGCCCGGATGAAGTGAACGATGGTCTCTCGCCCGACACGGTCGATACCTGGGACTCACTGAACCAGATCAACCTCGTCGGCGCGTTGGAGCAGGAGTTTGGCGTTCATCTCATCGCGGAAAACCTGGCGGACTATCAATCGATCCCGACCCTCAAGCGCCTCTTGGCCCAGCACGGCGTGGCGATTTTCTGAATTGCATTCTTTTCAGGCGTCGTGATGATCCTTGCCACGCCCCAGGATCCTACTCGTCGAAGGCTATTCGCCTTCACCCTTCTGGCCGGGCTCGCGTTCTACACGATGACCTGCGCCCCCGGCGTCCTCTGGCAGGACAGCGGGATGTTTCAATTTCGTGTCTGGCACAGCGACCGGGCCGGGATTCAGGGCTTGCCGCTCGCGCACCCGCTCTACATCATGCTTGCGAAGGTCTTCGCGTGGCTGCCGCTGGGGTCGTATGCCTTTCGCGTGAATCTGTTTTCGGGCGTCTGCGCCGCGGTCGCGCTCGGGCTGATGGCCGACCTCCTTCACACGCTCACGCGATCGAAGCTCGCCGCCGCCTGCGGCGCGATTCTTCTCGGCGTGAGTCATACCTTCTGGATGCACGCCGTTATCGCGGAAGTCTACAGTCTTTACGCCGTGGCGCTGGTCGCCGAACTGTGGCTGATGCAGAGGTTCTTCGCCACGCGGAAAGTCGTCTGGCTGGCGGCCGCCCTGTTTGTCAACGGCCTTAATCTCTCCAATCACTTGCTCGCGATTCTCCACTGGCCGGCCTACGCCGTGGTCGTCGTCCGGGCGTTTCGTGCGAAGACGATCACGGCCGGATGCTGGCCGATGCTCCTTCTCGCCGTGCTGATCGGCGGTTCGCACTACCTGGCGTTGATCATCGCGGAGATCGCGCAGGGGCAACAGATCCTGGCTACGCTCAAGGAAGCGCTCGTCGGCCCACCACATCGCGCCGAGGTCGTCCTCACGCACTCCTTCTCCATCATGCAATTGCTCGGACGATCATGCCAGTACTTCGCACTCAACTTCCCGACGCCCTTTGCGATCCTCGCGCCGATCGGCATTTGGGCGGCTTGCCGGCGCGCGGATATCCGCGGCGTGGCCATCTTCGCCGTAACTCTATTTGTGGTCGCATTTGTTTTCGCTTTTCGATATCTCGTGCCGGATCAATTTGTTTTTTACTTTCCGTGTTACGTCCTCTTTGCGCTCTTCGCGGCCCTAGGCGTTCCGACGGTGGCGCGTTCCCGCGCGGTACAGGTCGCATGCGTCCTGTCGGCCTTGCTTCCCGCGATGGTGTACGAAATCGCGCCGACGCTGGCGCGCGATCGCGGCCTCGCGCTGGGGCTGCAACGCGAGATCCCTTACCGCGACAGTTATTCCTATTTCCTACGGCCGCGCAAGAACGGCGATGTCGGCGCGGAGCGTTTCGCCCGCGAAGCGCTCCAAACGGCGTCGCCCGACGGCCTGCTGATCGGCGACTCGACCATTCTGAACGCCGTGACTTACGTCCGCGACTTGCAAGGCGTCTGCCCCGGCGTAGCGCTGGGCTTCGCGGGGGATGTACAGCCGGCTTCTCCGCGGGTTCGTAGCGATGCCGAGTCGATCCGCCCCTTCGTCGCCCGCCAAGCGGCCTACGCCTGCACGAACGCTCCGGCTTACCTACCGAAGTGGCTCGTTGAGGGGTATGATCTTGTACCGGTCGGCGTCGTCTATCGAATCGTGGAAAAGGGGGCGGCAGGGAGAAAACCATGACGGACTTGGCAAGTCAACAATGTGTTCCGTGCAAAGGCGGCGTGCCGCCGCTGGACGACGCGAAAGTACGCGAGTTGCTGGCCCAACTCAACGGCTGGGCGGCGGAGAAGAACCATCACCTCCTCCGCACGTTCACTTTCCCCGACTTTAAGCAGGCCCTGACATTCGTGAACAAGGTCGGTGATCTGGCGGAGCGGGAGGGCCACCACCCGGACATCTACCTCGCCTGGGGCATGGTCCGAATCGAGATCTGGACGCACAAGATCAACGGGCTGACGGAAAGCGATTTCGTGCTGGCGGCGAAGATCGATCGGTTGGCGCGAGCGTAAGAGTGATTGAATCAGTCGTCTTTCATGTCACCCAGCCAATCGACGTACTTTCCCCATCCCGACTGACCGATTGCGTTGAAGAACCGGCGGTCGGCTGTGACGAGTTTGCAATCAGAATCAAGTGCCAGGGCAAGATAGACGCTATCGTAGAGGGTTCGTTTGGTCTGTAGCGCGAAGGCCATGGCCGAGTCCAGCAGCCCCTTCGCCGGCACCACTTCCAGAACCATGTTGCAAATCCCTTCCAGAGCGACGAATGTTTCTTGCGTCGTCAGCTCCTTTCTTTGCGCTCTCTTCCATAAGGTGTTGGCCACTTCCAGATACAAAAAATCGGGCACAATCAGTCTGGGGTATCGGGAGACGAGGAGTTGGGCTTCGGCAGAAAGCTCTTCCGGCTGAACCCACTTGACGGCCACGCTTGCGTCAATCACGCGTGCTTTCACCGCCTGCGGTCCTCGCGAATGAGCTTGGCACTATCACTGAAGCGACGACCGGCGAAGACCGCCTGAACGCTCTTGATGACGGCGAGATTGTGCCGCAGGCCGGAGGTCGCGGCCTGTTCCAGGATCATTCGCAATTCCGCTTCAAGCGACCGGCCGTTCCGCTTGGCCCGGGCCTTGAGACCCTTTACGACCTTAGGCTGAAGGTCACGAATGAGAACTTGCGCCATTTTGTTGGACTCCTTTTCCGTTTGTTAACATTATGATAGCATCGCTCGAGAGTCCGTTCAAGCCTCGGAGGGTTAACGGCGATTCCGTCCTGGCAGCGAAGATCGATAGGTTGCCCCGAGAGTGAAGTTCGCCGCGCGCCACACGCGATTGCCTGGACATCACGCCTTGTGGAAGAGAATCAAGCTGCTGGTAAAGCCGTGGATAAACGTCTTGTTTCCCACGGGTCCGATCTCACCGGCGGCGAAGAAGCCGGCGACTTCGCAGTTGCCGGCGATCTTGTTCACCAGGCCGATGTCGTGGTGCGGCGCGCCGAACAGCCGTGAGCCGCGGCCATTGCAGGAAAAGAGTAGGCCCCCCATCGGCGGTTGGTTCATCGCCGACACCTTGCCGGTCAAGAGATTCTTCATGTCCTCGTCGGCGGTCTTGGAATCGCGGACGTGAAACTGGATCGTCTGGCCCGGCCGGACCAGCGCGTTGATCGCCACGGCGTCATCGTTCACGACGCCCATGAGATTGCGGATCAGAAAATCACCGGGGCCGAACTTGCCGAGATGCTCGTCGACGACCCGCCCGACGTGAAGGCCCTGTTGCATGAGTTCCTGGTCCGC
>CAYMXF010000106.1:0-2832 GCA_964393935.1 uncultured Planctomycetaceae bacterium | reverse complement strand
AGCCGCCGCACGACGTGATGTAGCACTCCCGCGCGGGCATGACTCGGCATCTTTCGACACGCCTCCACCGCCTCAACCGCTTTCGAGATCGCGCGATCGATCGCGCCCGGATCCCCCAGCGCGACGCGCGTGCAAATCTCGCCGGTGAACTTGTCCGTCACGGCGAGATCGGAGTTGGCGGCGAGCGCCTCTCCGGCGAGGTAATACGGGTAGGCAGGAGCGAGTGCAATTCGAGGAACCATCCGCGCTATGCTAGCGAGTTGCCCGATCCCGAGCCTCGCCCCCTAAGTGCCATATTGACAGCAAACCGACATTGGGATCGCTCGAACCTGCCAAATGGGCCAAACCACGGGGAGGTAAGACACGATCGCGGTTGAATCTGAAAATTTATAACTAATTAAATAACATTAAGTTACGGTTATACCGAGATTCGCATTATGAATCCTTTATCCTTGGCATATCTGTTGCTCTAGGTCATCGTGGGAGCGCTGGGCCTGCGTCTTGGAAACGGCACGGATAGGCCCAAACAGCCATGATCGTCGATACCGAAAACCGCTGGAATGTTATGATCGCCCACGGGTCCGAGAACTCCTGGGTGACCGGTCTGGCCGGATTCCTATCCCAGCGGCCGGTCGACCTGCATTGGTCGCGGTCCGAGGCGGAGGCCATCTGCCTCGTTTCCGAGAAGCCGGTTCACTTGGCCGTCGTCGATGGCCGGATGCCGTCGATAGGCGGGCTCGCTCTGTTGCGTCGGATACGGCGGCTCGGGTTGGCCTTCCCGTGCCTGCTCGTCTCGCATCAACCCGACCCCAGGCTTTTGCGCGAGGCCCTGGAGTTGGACGTCTTCAGCGTCGTGGATGAGGATACGGCCCAGGCCGCCCTGGTGCCACAAGTCCTTAAGGTGTTCCGACGTTTGTATCACGTGGATTGGCCTAACGCAGGGACCGAAAACCGGAATTAAGAAACGCGAATCGTAGGATTTTGGAAAAAAGTGAAAGAAGGAGTATTGGAATGTCGGTGACAAAAATAAAGATTCGCCCTCTGGGTGATAAAGTGCTCGTCAAGCGGATCGAGGCGGAGGCCGTCACGGCGGGCGGGATCGTCCTGCCGGACAGCGCCAAGGAAAAGCCCAAGCGCGGCCGCATCCAGGCGGTCGGCGACGGCAAGCTCCTGGACACCGGTGAGCGCGCCAAGCTCCAGGTCAAAAAGGGCGACGAGGTCCTCTTCACCAGCTACGCCGGCACGGAAGTGAAGGTCGGCGGCGACGAACTCATCATCATGGACGAGTCCGACATCCTGGCGATCCTGGACTAACGCCGAAATAGGTCCGATGGGTCCTATAGGCCCAATATTCCAATGAAATCGAAACTGTTTGAGACCGCGTTGGAAGAGGCGATCAAGTTCGGATCGGCGGCCCGGCTGGTGCTCACGTTCCCCGGCAACGAGGACGCGATGCACATCCACCCGCTGGCGTATAACAAGATCGACGACGGCGGATTTCGCATCGAGATTCGCGTCTCGAAGTACGACGACGCCGAGGTGGTGGACGACGTCGTCTTTGTTGACTGCGTGTCGATCGAGACCGTCGAGCTTCAGGTGAAACAACAGGGCAGCGTCTGGCAGGACGAGCCCTTCCAAGGCATCGACGAAGAAGGAGACGACCAATGACCGACGCCCCCGCTTCCACCGCGACGCAGACCCTCAAACAGGCCAAGATGAAACCGTGCTGCCTGGCGATCAGCGCCGACGCGGCGCAGGGCATCGGCGATCAAGCGTTCACGCGCAAGTGGCGTGTCCTCTCGCTCGACGACCAATCCGAACTCGCCACAGGCCAGGTGGACGCCGGTTGGGACGACCTGCTCATGATCATCCGCGAGAAAGCGGCAACGGCGGCCCGCGGCATCGGCTTCGACCCGCAGCAGTTCATTCTGGAAAACAAGTAGACGGATTCGGGCGGCCCTCGCGCCGGCCCGTGCAGAACAAGAGACAAGACGAATCATCAACAGACGACAGGGAGTAACAGGAAATGGCAGCAAAAAACATTGCATTTGAGATGGAAGCCCGGGAGGCGATTCGAAGCGGCGTGAACCAGCTCGCGCGGGCGGTCAAGATCACGCTCGGCCCCTGTGGCCGAAACGTCGTGTTGGAGAAGTCCTTCGGCTCGCCGACCGTCACCAAGGACGGCGTGACCGTCGCCAAGGAAATCGAGCTGGACGACCCCTATGAGAACATGGGCGCCCAGATGGTCAAGGAAGTCGCCAGCAAGACCTCCAACGACACCGGCGACGGCACCACGACCGCGACGGTCTATGTCGAGTCCATCTTCAACGAGGGGCTCAAGAACGTCGCCGCCGGGGCCAACGTGATGGAACTCAAGCGCGGCATCGATATCGCCGTGGAAGCCATCATCGAGGAATACAAGCGGATCAGCCGACCGGTGAAGGAGTCCAAGCAGATCGCCCAGGTCGGGACCTGCGCCGCCAACCAAGACGCCGAGATCGGCAAGAAGATCGCCGAGGCGATGGACAAGGTCGGCAAGGACGGCGTCATCACCGTCGAAGAGGGGCAGGGTCTGGAAACGAATGTCGAACTCGTCGAAGGCATGCAGTTCGACAAGGGCTACCTCTCGCCGCACTTCATCACCAACCCGGAGAACATGGAAGTCCGGCTGGACAAGCCCTACGTCCTGATCCACGAGAAGAAGATTTCGTCCATCAAGGACCTGATCCCGATTTTGGAGAAGGTCGCGAAGGCCGGCCGCTCGCTGCTCATCATGGCCGAGGACGTCGAGGGCGAGGCCCTGGCGACGCTCGTCGTGAACAAGCTCCGCGG
>CAYMXF010000105.1:0-10109 GCA_964393935.1 uncultured Planctomycetaceae bacterium | reverse complement strand
TTGCCCCGGCTGTCGGGGAAAAAATAGGGACGCAGCTCGTTTGTTTGCCGTTCGACGACTATCCGTTGCTCAGGCTGGACAGCGAGCCGAGCGCGGATTGCTGGGATTGAAGCTTGGAGATGATCGATTCGGTGGCCCTGAATTGGGCCAGTAGACGCTGCCGGCGCTTTTCGACCAGGATCTCCAATTGAGCGATCCGGTTGTTCAGGAGGTCCTGGGAGGACTTCAACGCCTGGTCCTGAAGGGGGATCGCGCCCTTATCCGTGTCCGTCAGTTGCTTGAGGGTCTGCTCGATGACCGGGCCGAAGCCGGACTGGGCGGTGGTGAAAAGCGTCTCGACAGCGGTCGGATCGCGCTCGAAGGCTTGCCGGAATTTGTCCTTGTCCAGGCTGAGCGTTGAACCGCTCGTGAGCGTGACGCCGATCTGGCTCAATCGGTTGAGTGTCGGGCTGAGCCCCGCGACGGTCTTGTTGGTGAACCCGATGAGGCGATCCCGGATGCGGCGGGCGGTCGAATCGCCGAACAGCACGCCTCGCGTCCGCGTGTCCGGATCGAACTTGCTCAGATCGTCGATGGACTTGATGACTGCGTTGACCGACGAGACGAAGCCGGACAGGTCGTCCACGAGACTGTCGATGTTCTGCGTCACGGTAACGGTCACGGGGGTCGTGCTCGTCCCGACGAGATCGAGTCGAAGGCCGTTGACCGCGTCGGTGATGGTGTTGGTCGAGCTGCCGATGACCAGGGGCGTCGCGGCATCGGCGGGGCCGAACAGAACGGTGGCGTCGCGGGCTTCCGAGAGCGTATCGAAGGTCAGCCCCGTCGTTCCGGCGTCAATGGCGATCGCGCCGATGCGACCGGACTGCGACGCCGTGAGGCTGAGGCGATAGGGGCGGCTGCCGGAATGATCGTTGATGATCGCGGCGCCGGCGGGGGCGTGGCTCGATGTGATCTTGGCGAGAAGGCTGTCGAGCGTATCGCCGGCCGTGACTGTGATTCGCGTTTCAAACGTACCATCAAAGGAGGTCTGGCCGTCGACCGCGCTGCCGAGGATGCCGAGCGATTGGGCGGTCGTGCCGGCGACCTCGGCGATGGTCAGTTTTCCCGCGCCGCCTGCGGTGTCTTCGAGGAGCAGGCCGTCGCCGTTGTCGTTGATCCGCGCGGTGACGTTGATGCCGCGCGAGTTGATCTCGTCGATGACGTCCTGAATCGTCTTTTCGTTGCCTTGGGTGAGGTCCACGACGGCGACGGCGCTCAGGCTGTTGGTGATTCGGAAGGAGCCGCGGGCGATGCCTCGGCCGTTATTCAAGTCCGCGAGGAGCGTCGCGGAGGAGAGATACTGCCGTTGGAGATTGCCGCTGGCGACTTTCGTCGCGGCGCTATTCGCGGCGATGTGCAAGTCGGCGGCGGACGTGCCGGTGAGGTCGGTGATGGAGAGGTTGCCGCTGCCGCCGCTGGTGTCGGCGAGTTCGATGCCTAGGCCGCTGGAGGAGATCGAGGCGGTGATCGCCGGGGAAGCCGCGTTGATCGCGTCGAGCACGTCCTGGAGCGTTTGTGCGCCGGCCAGATCGACCACGGCCGTCGCGCCGGCGCGATCGGTCAGTTGCACCTGGCCGAGTTCGACGCCGCGACCGCCGTTGAGCGAACGGAGCAGCGTCGTATTCAAACCCGCGAGTAGCCGGTGGGATTGAACCGTGTTACCGGTGGGGGGGGTTGTCAGTCCCAGGTCATCGAGGGCCTTCGAGCCGCCCAGGGACGCCAATTGGAACGTGCCGGCGCCGGAAGTATGGTCCGTCAGGACGATGCTCGATCCGTCGGGCGCTAGAGAGGCGGTCAGTTTGCCGTCGTTGCCCGGACGCGAGTTGATGATGCGGGTCAGATCGCCGAGCGTATCGACGAAGAAGATGTCCTTACCGGTGAGCGTGCCGTTCGCGGAAGAGCCCAGCAGGCCGAGGTTTGCGGCGGTCTTGCCGTCGCCGACTTCCTCGATCTTGGTCGTACCGGTCGAAGCGGACTGGTCGACGAGGACGAGCTGCGAACCGCTGAAGTTGAGTGTGAGTCCGACGCCTGCGGATTCGACGGCGGTTTTCACGTCGCCGATGGTCTGGGCCGTGGAGAGATCGATCGTCACCTGTTGGCCGGCCCGGTTCGTAACCTGGATCGAGCCCGTGGTGACGCCGCCGCCGCGATTGAGGATGGAGAGCGGCGTCTCCAGTGAAATCCGGTCGGAGAGATCGAACGTGAGCGTCGTGCCGTCGGCGAGCGCGGCGGAGAAGTCCGGCTGACCGCGCAGGCGACGAACGCCGTTACCGTCGTTGAGCTGCGACAGGCGCGTGGCGTCGGTGAGGGTTGTAAGGTTTGTGCCGGTGACCGTGCCGGTCGTGCTGGCGCCGAGGATCCCGAGGTCCGTCGCGGCATGTCCGCCGACTTCCGAGATGGAGAGCGAGCCGGAGGAAAGACCGGTCTGATCGGTCAGAATGAGATGATCGCCCTCGATCTGCGCGGCAACCCGCACGGCGTCCTGGCCGTTGATGAGGCCGACGACGTCGTCGATGGTTGAAGCGCTGGCCAGGTCGACGACGGCGGAAGCACCGGAGCGATCGGTGATGCGAATCTTACCTCGTTGTACACCTTCCTCCCCGTTCAGCAGGGCCAGCGGCGTGGAGCGATTGAGCAGGCCCTGCGTGCCTTCGATCGTAAGTGTGCCGGCGCCGATCGGCGTGGCATTCGACGTGGCGAACCCGGAGGAGAGGAGCTGGTGAGACGAGGCCAGGCTGCGGACCGTAAACGTGTACTGACCGGGCGTCGTGTTCGCGCCGGCAGAGGCGACAAGCACCGATTCGTTGGAACTCTTGGCCTGCGCGCGACGAAAAAAATCAGTTTTGGACAGGCGGCTCGCGGAGTTCTGCACCGAGAGGAGCTGCGCGGAAAGCTGGATCAACGCCGCGCGGCGGCTGCCGATGCCTTGGAGCCGGGTTTGCAGTTGTGTGATCGGGCGGCGCTGAAGAGAGATCAACGAGTCGACGAGGTCGTTGATGGGCAATCCCGAGATGAGTCCGGTACCGATGGAGATGTTGGACATCCGTCTGGCCTCAATCCGTACGCCGTGCGCGGCAGGGTCGGGCTAGAGGCCCAGCATGCTGGCGCGATCGGAGAGCCCGTCGGACGCCCGGGGGCCGGCGCCGCCGGCGATCTTGAAATCGATCGGGGGTTTGGCGAGGGTGAGCGCTCGGAAGCGTTTCTTCCCGTTGACGTAACACGTCAGGATATGGCCGTGTTTGCGACAGGCTTCGTGTGCGAGGGTTCGATGGGGCATGGAAGGGCTCCGCAGTCGGCGATCACGGCGTCCGCTCCGAGCGGCCACTAAGACCGGCGGACGCTAGTGTTATCGGTTGATTCCCGAATCGACTTGGACGCTCGACGTTGCCGGGCGATCGGTAGGAATTGCGCGTTGTGCGGGACCGGCTATTAGCACGTCCGTCACAGGCTAAGAGCCAATACCACTTGCACTACCGTAGCAGGGCCAGTACGCCCTGCGGAATCTGATTGGCGATCCCGAGGATTTGCGTGGTGGCCGATACGAGGATCTGCGCCCGCGTCATGTTCGCCACTTCGGCGGCGTAGTCCGTGTCGCGGATGGCGGATTCGGAGGCCGTCACGTTTTCGAGGGCGACGCGCTGACTATTGAGGTTGGTTTCGATCTGATTGGCCTGGAAGCCGCCCAGTCGGCCGCTGAGAATGGCGACTTGCGTAATGGCGGCGGCGACGATGGCCGCGGCCTTCGCGTTGTTGTCCGGGTCGGTGATCGAGTACGTGCCGCCCGATCCGATCGAGTTCAGGAACCCGTCGGTGGAGCTGCCGAGGTTCGAGCTGTTCAAGGTCGGAATCCCGATGCTGACAAGCCCATCGCTGCTGACGGACGATCCGATTTGGAAGTTCGCCCCACCGCCGGTGATACCGAAGGTCGTGGAGCCGATCGTCGTGCCGAAGGCCGTGCTGAGGTCGGCGACGAGATCGAGGCCGCTGCTTCGCATGCGGGCGGTTAGGCCGCTGACGGAGGCGGCTTGTCCGTTAATGAAGACGCCGGCATCCCGGCCGCGGTCCTCCGTATCGCCCTGGTCGCCCGGGGTCACGACGAAGGTCCCCGTCAATTCGCGGACGGAGACGAATTCATCGCTGCCGAAGGCGGTGCTGTTGAAACTCAAACCCGTGGCGCTGCCACCCCCGGTCAAGCTCAGCGACGCGGAGACGCCGGTCAGGTTCTTGAAGCTGGCGACGGTCGTGGCGATGGAACTGACGGTCGTGCCGCCGGTGAAGGTGAAGGTCTCCGTGCCAAGCCGGCCGCGGACTTCGATGGTGATATTGTTGCCGCTGGACAATTGGCTTGAAGAACCGCTGGCGGACAGGCCGCTGCCGCCGCCGGCGGTGATCGTGAGCTGCGCCGTCTGGGCGGATTGCGTGACTTGCACGGTCACCGGCAGCGAGCTGCCGGAAGGAACGCGGGCGCCGAAAATCTGGAGCCGCGGCAAGCTGGCCTGGTTCTGAGAGCTGACGGTGTAGCCGAGTTGGCCGTTGAGAAGCTTTTTCGTGTTAAACTGCGTCGAATTGGCGACCCGGTTGATGCTATCGATAAGCGAGTCGATCTGCAATTGGTTGGCTTCCACTTCTTCATCGGAGAGGGCGCCGCTATTGGAAGAGGAGTTGACCAATCCCTTGACTTCCAGGAGCAGTTTCGAGACTTCGCTGAGCGCCGCGTCCGCCGTCGCGATCACGTTGATGGCGCGACCGGAGTTCTCAATGGCCGCGTTGATGCCGCGGATTTCCGATCGCAACGACTCGGAAGCGATCAGGCCGGCGGGATCATCGGCGCCGCGGTTGATCCGCAGACCGGAACTCAGTCTCTCCAGGCGGAGGACCAGATCGTTCTGGTTCGCGGTGAGCCTCGTAGCGGCGGAAAGCGACGGGATGTTCGTGTTAATGCGACTCATGGTTTCCTCCCTGAAGGCCAGGACGCGGCGGTTATCCGGCGCGTATCAGGATGCACGACCTTGTGCATCCTCGTTCTGGCGTCGCTCCTACGGCTTTCGCCGCAAGAATTCTCGCGACCGATTTAGTTCGGCCTCGACGCCTCTGACATCGAGGTCGTTCGAGCCTACGGTGAACTGACGAGGCTATCGGGCCGCCCGTCGTCCGACTTTCACTATCCGGTCGAGAATCTTTCGTATGACAGGCGGTTTTTGCGCGGCGATGACCGTAGCAAGACGAGGCTTTGTCCGAGCCGTGTTTTATGGGTCGAGGCGCGGCGATTGCGCGGCGGCCAGGAGATAACCACGAGTGAGTTGGCTTGTTGCCAGGACGAGATCGAGGTCGGAGGTGGCCTGCTCGGCCGCGGCGCGGTTTTCAGTGGCGACCTCCATCGCGGCGTCGGAAACGAAGGCCGAACTCCGCACGAAGGTGGCGAGTTGCCGCTGATGTAAGGAGACCTGTGCCGCGGCCTGGGCGATGATTTCGCAGATGTTCGCGAGCGACGCGTTCAAGAGATCGAACTGTCCGCCGGATCGCATGTCGGAGAGTCGCTTTTTCGGCCCGTCACCTAACGCTTTCGTGGAGGCCGACGCGACGTGAAACGATGGCGATGACGGGGAAGTCGTGAGAACGACCCGCCAATCACCGGCCAAGAGCGCCTGCCCGTCGAAGCGCGTTGTCTCCACGATGTCGTCGATGGCGCCGATGACCTGATCGAGACGGCCTTGGAGCGACGCCAGTTGACTGGGTGAAACGCGCCGGGGAGGCTTATGAGCACCAAGGGTTTCGATCAATTCGCTGAGGAGAACATGGATACTCGCCAGGGCGACGGTGGCCGCCTCGATTTGTTCGGGAGTTACGACTGTATGGTGGCGGGAGTTTTCGGCCTCATTCCCAATCGTCAGACGCAGCCGTGCGGACGAGTTTGCGGACCGAAAAGAGCCTGGCGCGGTGCGAGGCGCTCGCCGCAGACGGGCCGCGAGGAGGGACGAGATCGTGGACGAGGTGCGGTTCAGAAGAATAGCCTCCTTGCAAACGGCGATCGCGCCGGCGCGGACTTCCGCGAAAGATCGTCCAGACCCGTTGCGGCGATGAGCAAAAAGGAAGGCGCGCTTTCAATTTGAAGAGCGGTATTAGCTTGTAGGGGCGGGACTGACGTGTTTCGAGGCGTGAGCAGTCGCGTAGCGCTTGAAGACGTATTGAGACTGCCGTGCGGATGACGAGTTCTCGTCGTCGCGCGCCTGGTGCCACGGAACGGTTGACACGACGGGGAAATCCGAGAAACGCGATCGCAAATCGTTGCAGATGTCCTCGGCAACGCCTGGCGAGAGCGTTCCGACGACGATGCCGCCGACATCCCGCGGACGAAAAGAGGATTCGTCGCGCAGGTCGAAGCCACGGAAATGGCAGATCTCGACGTTGCGATCGTAGACGGCATCGACGCAGATGTTATTCGCGGCGAGCAGCGCGAGCAATTGCTCGCAGCCTTTTCCCCTGCCCCAAACGGCGACTTTTTTTGCGCGGCAGTTATCGGCCCACGCTTGGATCGTCGCCATTGCGACATCGAGACCAAAGAGACCGGCATATTCTGCTTCGGAGAAGGCGGGTTCGCGTGGTGACGCATCGCGGCTTTGCATGGCTCACCGTAGGGGATTTGCCTGGTAGCGGCGAACCCTTCACGGGGGTTATTCGCTGTGCAGGATCATTCGTGCAGATTGGATCACGCCGCAGGCCAATAAACTGACGAGCAGCATCAACAGCAACCAACCGATGGAAAGCGCGAGGAGCGGCCAGGCACTCAGGATGACTTGAGGCAACGTCGGCCAGATCGTGCCCGCCAAGGCTGCGGCGATCCCCAGGAGGACGACCGCGCCGAGGTGTCCTCGGACGTTTCCGGGGAACGGGGCCATCCGAATCGTCAGGCAAATCATCAGGTAGACAAAAAGAAGGACTTGCCACGACGACCCGTCGGCGGTGCGGACGGCGTTAAGCGTGCCTTCCGAAAGCGTGATGAGCTTCCGAAGCTGTTCCCAAAACGCCGACAGGCTGAGCGGCAGCGCCGGCGGAATCTGATCGACCGGGAGTTGCGAAACGATCGCCGGACCGAGATGCCTGATCACGAGATAGAGTACGGCGCTCAGCGCCGCCATGGGGAACAGAGCGACCAGCAAGGGACCCAGCACCGGGAGCTTGGGCTGCCAGTCGGGAGCGGGGCGACCTTCGTCACCGCCCTTGCCAGCGCCGGGTGCGCCGGGAGCGACGGTCGCACCGGTGATGAGCAGCCCGACGATTCGGCCGAGTTGAGCGACGACCGTGCCGGGAAAGAAGATCGCGTTGAGCGTCTTGGTCTGCGCCTGACTTCGCCAGAGGTGCTCGACCCCCCAGGCCATCATAATGAAGACGAGCATCCAAAAAGATGCGGCCGCATAGATCATGGGACACGCTCGCGCAAAAAATGCGCCTATTACCGGGCGGGCGCTTACCGCCTAGACATCGGCATTCCTAATCGCCTCCGATGAGCCGCCGGGAAGGCCGAACGTGCCTTGTTAATCCGTCGATGAGGCCGCACAATGCTGCTATGACCCTTTCATAGGATGAACATGGGCCAATCCGTTTACTGCGCGTGCGGGAACCCTCTCGAAGGTGAGAACCTCGATCTTGTCGTCACGATGAGCTGTCCGCACTGTCAACGAGAGTTGACGCTTGAGATGGATGACGCCACGGGGGCCTCGCGGCGTCCCCTCTTGACCGTGGTCCAAGGCCCTCACTGGGTCGGCGAGCAATTCGTCGTGCCGGTGGGCATCGACCTGAGCATCGGCAGCGGCCCGTCCAATTGGCTGACGCTGGAAGACGGCAGTATCTCGGAGGTTCATTGCCGTCTGCGGCTGCTGCCCGATGGGGGTCTCATGATCGAGGATCAAAAAAGCGAGCGGGGAACGTGGGTCGGCCCCAAGCGCATCGCGCGCGGCAAGCTGATTCCGTCGCAACCTTTCCGTGTCGGGGTTTTTCAATTTCGGTTGGATCTTTGTCTGATTGAAGCACAACCCGCGCCGCCGCCGCAACGGATCAATCTGCAAGACGGCGACCCCTCGGTCCGTTTCGACGTGACACCGCCGCAGCCGGCGTTGTTCCGGTGGATCGTTCGCAACCGATTCCAGATCAGCCGCCTCTACATGGCCGTCGGTGCGTGGATGATGGGCGTCTTTCATGCCGTGGCTTGGTATGGCGGACGAGGTTGGGGTGCGTGGTCTCGGCTGGTTCTGGGAGCGATGCTGATCACCGCGGTGATGCTGGCGTCGGGCAGTCACGTTTCCCTCGCCCACCGCCGGTTCAAATACGCCTCGCTGATCGTGCTTGTCCTGCTGGCGGTCATCGATCTGAGCTGCCAGTTTCATGGGGCGGCGATTGCGAGTCTGTGCCTCGCGGCGTGCTTGACGATCCTGGTCATGCGGATCCCGACGGGGCTATTTGCGACCCTGTCCGTCGTCGTGGGGCTGGCGGGTTTGCTCGTTCTTCTAGGCGCGACCTTGCACCGTATGATCGGACTCATCGCCGGTCATTTTGCGGGTTAGAGATTCGAGCGATGCGGAAGGACCGGAAACACCCGTCCCGATAGATTGAATCCGGTGGGTGGTTCCCGGTATACTGGGGGATAGAGACCTCGCGCCGCATCGCGTCAATGGGGGTGCTCATCGCGAGCATGCCCCTTCGCGCCGCGCAACGATCGAATGGCTCTCTGGTCCAAGTCTGGAGTATCGCATCATGACGGAATCGTCGGTCAAGAGTTGCGAAGGCTGCATGGCCGAGATCACCAATGAGCAAATAATCCAGCGCCAAGCCGGGCTCGTTCACGGCGTTCTGCTTTGCCCGCAGTGCATCGAACAGAAAAAAAAAGAAGCGATCGAGGCGCAGCAACGCGCGGTCGCCGCGGCTGCGACGGCGGGCGGGGCGGTCGCCACGGCCGCGCCGCCCGTGACGAGAACCGCGCCGCCAAAAGACATCGCGGATGAAAAAATCTCGCTCGACGGCGATATCGCCGCGCCGTCCGCCGGGCCTTCAAAGATTCGCAGCTTCGCGGCGGGGAGCACGCTGGCCGGCGCGCACCACGATGTGAATCTGCATCGCCCGCTCACCGGACCGAACGAACCGCCGACGCGCTGCCGAACGTTTCATAGCAAGCTGACGCCGGCGGCGCTGGCCCACATGGACGATCTGATCAACGAATGGCTGGATTCGAGTCCCGGTATCTTCGTCAAGCAGTTCAACACGACCGTCGGCCCTTTCGAGGCCAAGCACGTCGAACAGCATTTGGTCGTGGTGATCTTCTATTGACGATGGCGGCTCGCGTCACTCGGCGCCCATCGCCAGCCATAAAAGGGTTTTTCCGTTGAACGCGGCGTGCAACAGAATCGTCAACGTGAGGCTGCGCGTCTTGGCATAAACAAAGCCCAGGAAGATTCCGAAGGCCGCCAGCGCCGGGATCGTGTGAATCAGCGGATAATGAAATAGTCCGAAGGCAACGCCCGCGAAAAGAATCGAGGCCCACAGCCTGCCGGTCCATCGCATCAGCGCCGGCTGAAGGAGCCCCCGAAAGAACAGCTCTTCCAACGTCGGCGCGAAGATGGCCGTGCTCATTAGACTGACGACGATCATCCAGGGTGGGGTTTGATCCGACAGGAGCGTGAGGATCGCCGAGTGCTCTGGTAGTTTGAAATCCGGGCTCGCCAGGCGGATCAAGAAGACCGTCAAGTGAAGCAAGCCGAAGCAGACGGGCCAGAGGGCGAGGTAGCCGCCGAGCGCCTGTATAAAGCGCACGCCGATTCGGTTCACCGTGAGGCCCCAGCCGGCGACGCCGTTCTGGAATCGCTGCCGGCAAAGGAAGACGATGAACGCCGCGCCGAGTAGCTGCCCGAGCGCCATCGCCAGGACTTGCCGGGGTTCGGCGACGTCACCGTCGATCGTCGCCGGCCCCGTCGTCGTCGACGTTGCTCCAATGGAGAGCAACCGATAGAAAATGGATGGCAGCAGCAGGATCGCCGCCAAGCCCATGAGCATGTCGGCGGGTTCGAGGACGTTCGCCGGCG
>CAYMXF010000104.1:0-10116 GCA_964393935.1 uncultured Planctomycetaceae bacterium | reverse complement strand
GATTTACTCATCTCAGTAACGCCTCGGCAAGACCCGGAACATCGGCCGAATCGATTTGTCCATCGCCCGTGAAATCGGCCACAAAACGATCGCGCAAACCGGCCGAGGTCGGATTCAGCAATCGTTCGACGAATGGCCGGACATCCAATCCGTCGATTTGCCCGTCGCCGTTGATGTCGCCGCGATCGGTGGGCGTCGGCGCCGCGGCTAACGGGTTGCCCACGGCGCTGTGAAAACATTGCAGCCAGAGTTGATAATCCACGAGGGTCACGCACCCATCCCCGTCCAAATCGGCGGAAGCGCTGTAGGGCAATTCTCCGGTGCAGTATCCGAAGGACAATAGGAAGGCGGAGAAATCCGCTCCATCAACGTGACCGTCGTTGTTCACGTCCGCTTGGCGGGTGCAGGAGGCGACTCCGGTGTAGAGTTCACGGGCCTTGTCGAAGGCGGCGATGGCGACCAGCGAGCCGCGCGTACGGCCGGTCAGATCGTCGGCGCGCGGATGGATTCCGCCCCACAGGCGGGAAAGACCCGCCTCGTCGGCCGCGTCGTAATACGTCGCCCATTGCATCGTGACGTTTTGCGACGGGCCGCGCTCAAATGTAAGGAAGCTGTTGGCCGCAGCGAAGAACGTGCCCATCCCGCCGGGGAAGAACTCGGTGCCCGTCAGGCGCGTCATCACCTCGGCGGCCGCGCGGCTGTAGGTGCTGTGGCCGGAGATGTAGCCGGCAAAAGGCGGTGTGACAAACGTCGGCTTCTGGTAGGGCACCCAGTTTTTGGCGCGAATCCATCTCACCCCGCTGTACTGGTTCACCGGATCGGGCGGCGAGCCGGGCCATGCCAGTACGGCAATTTCACCGACGAAGTTAGCAAGCTGCGAGTGTCGCTCGCCCGGTGCGCTGCTCGCGGCGGTGATGACTTCGACCACACCCGGTTCAAGCGGGAGGCCGCCCGGGTGATACGAAGGGCCGCCCGGATCGGAGGACTGGCCCAGATCGGCCATGTAGCGGATGGCGGAGATGGGCCGGACGGTGTCGTAGTAGCCCTTCGCCCCCCAAGCGGTGATCGCGGCGTCGTGCACGGCGCCGTTGATCGCCATATAGACCTTCACGTCCCATTCGAGATTGTCCAGGATCGGTCCGATGCCGCCGAAGCGCTTCTCAAAGCCGGGATAATCAGAAACATAATTGGCAATGACATTCCAATGGCCGGGCGGGGTTTCGGAACTGGGACCGTCCGCCCAGAACTCGGCCAGGACGCGGCCGTAGTCGCCGCGCTTCACGATGTTCGGAGCGTAGGGCTGGCCCGTCACCGGGTTGAGCGGGTAGCCCTGGCCATCGTTCGTGCCCAGTGTGCTATTGCCGCGCGCCCCAGGGGAAATGTCGATCGTGATGCCGTCGTCTGGCGTCAACTGGCTGCTGAGATGCAGGTTCTCCTCAAACATGCTCTTGTATTCCGCATCGCCCACGCCGCCGTATAGCGGTGGCGGGCCCGGGTCGTGATAGACAAACGGAGGGCCCTCGTCGGCGGACGTGAGCGCGAACGGAATCACGTGGCCCCAATGCGGACAGATGAACGCCGGATACCCGGTCGGGATCGGGTGGCCGTTCTGGTCCACGAAATGGCTCAGCGCCAGTGATTGCCAGCGATTGGGAAATACCAAGTTCGGATTGCCCGGTCCCTGCGCGTTACCCGGCAGCGCGACGATCAACGGCTGGTTGACCGGCTGATAGGCTGGGATGGGGGCGTAGTTGTTCTGTTCGTTGGAGCCATCGGCCAGGCCGTATGCGATGACGTTGGCGGCGATGCGGTTTCCCACCTCCGCGGGGGAATCGCCGATGGTCGTAGTAATGGCGGTGTCGTAGCCAAGGATCGCCATGCGGGCGTTGAACGAGGCGAACGTGACCGCCGCGCCGGGCGAGTTGACAAAACGCTCGCGTAGGACGCGATAGGCCGCATAGCTGATGGTTTCGGCGCGGGCCTCTTCGATGTTGGCGGCCGTGTGCGTCTCTTGGGTAAGATAGCGCAGGGCAACGGCATCATAGACGGCCCAGCCATCGTACATCGCGACCGAGACGTGGAAGAGATTGCGGGCATGGACGGGCGGGCGGGCGAGGTCGTGTCGGATCGCATTTAGCATCTCCTCGTCCCACTGACGGGCGGCCGATTGTTGCGCGAAGCTCGCCGAGGCGGCCGTCAACAACAGCAAAGCGGCCAGAATCAATCGGAGGCGCAGGTCACCGCCGCGAGCGGCGGCGCCGGCAGTGAGCAGCGACGTGAGCCACGCCGGACTGACCGGCGCGTTCGTTCGTTCGCCGAACCGCACCCGGCGGTGGCGCGTGTCCGGTACAGCGACTTGCGGGTTGGTCGGCTTGTCCGTAAAAGGATTCTGCTTTATCGCGTTCATCTGCCTCCTCCAGCTTGGAGCAGCCTTGCGGTCCAACAAACCAACGCGTCGATTTGCAGCCGCGTAGCGTGTATCCGTATCGCGTGCGTGGACGCGGAATCGAGAGTCGATTATCCGCTGAATTCCGATTATACCAGATTCTGGGTCGAAAAACGCCGGCAAAAGAACTTGCCTGGCGGTAAAATCGCGCGCGAAGCAGCAGTCGAAGGAAAGACAGATCGAAATTCAAAAAAGAGGAAAGAGCGAAAAGATGCCATCGACGGGGCGCGTTCGATGATGGCTTTGCCTCGACTCAAGCCCCTTGTTTCGGGCTGGTCCCCTTGGGTGGGGGCGCAGTGCCGGGACGATGCTCTTGAACCGGCTTCGGATCGCTGCCCGGCCAGGGCTCTTTGCGAGCGTCGTGAGTTTGATTCCAGAGCGTACGCTCCACCTGCTTCTGCAGCGCTACCTGCGTACGGTTGTAGTACACGACATCGTCCACCGCGACGAACCAGCGGGCGTTCATCGGTTCGCGGTAGTTGGGATGGTCCGGATCGAGTTTTTGGATATTCATCGTCTATGGTCCCAGGGCGTTTTCTTCAACGTATATTATAATGCGATGACCTCGTCTTGTCCGCAAAAATCTTTACGGCCCTTTCCTTCACCCCATAACGCAATCTAACGCTGGTCGATCGGCGTGACGACGTCGTCCAGCGTGCCGTTATAGACCGCGCGGGGGCGGAAGATGCGGTTCTCCGGCAGATACTCCAAAACGCGGGCGACCCAGCCGGCGGTACGGGAGACGGCGAAGATGACCGGGAAGAGGGGGGCCTCAAACCCGAGGCAGTGATAGACCAGGCCGGAATAAAAGTCGACGTTGGGATAGATGGGCTTGCCTTTGGCCTGCATGACCGCGAGGACTTCGTCTTCGACGGCCGCCGCGGTGCGGTAGAGGTTTTCTTCGCCGAGCTGTTTGCACAACGCTTCGGCATGTTTCTTGAGCACGGTGGCCCGGGGGTCGTACGCCTTGTAGACGCGATGACCGAAGCCGACGATCTTTTCGCCGCGGGCGAAGCGATCCTCGACCCAGGCCTTGACATTTTCGGGACCGCCGATGGCCTCCAGATCGTCGAGGGCGGCCTCGTTGGCCCCGCCGTGCAACGGGCCGCGGAGCGAACCGACGGCCGCGGCGATGGTCGAGTACATATCCGACAGCGAGCTATGAACCACCATCGCGGTGAAGGTGGAGGCGTTCATGCCGTGATCGGCCTGGAGGATCATGCAAACGTCCATCGTCCGCTCGGTGACCTCGTCGGGCCGTTCGCCGCTCATCATGTAGAGGTAGTTGGCCGTGAAGGAAAGTTGCGAATCCGGGTCGATCATCGGCAGGCCGCGCCGCCGGCGCGCGATGGCCGCCCCGATGGTGCTGACCAGCGCGAGGATTCGGATGGCGACCTCGGTTTCTTTCGGGAGCGCTTCGGCCGGGTTGGAGAGGTGGCGAGTCACTTCGATGGCGTCTTTGTCATAACAGCCCAGCGTGGCGACCGCGGATTGAAGAAGGTTCATGGGATGGGCGTCGGCGGGCAACGTTTCAAGCAGTTTTCGTGCGGGGTCGGGCAGGCGGCCTGCGCTGCGGAGCTTGGTTTCAAAACCCTGAAGCTCTCCACGCGTCGGGAGCTTGCCGAAGATCAGGAGATAGGCGACTTCCTCGAAGGTGGCGTGTTGGGAGAGGTCTTCGATCGAATAGCCGCGGTAGATGAGCTTGCCTTCCTCGCCGTTGACGAAGCCGATCTTGGTGATGTTGGTGATCGCGCCTTCCAGGCCGCGTCCCAATTCGATCGTGCAGGGAAACTCAATTCGCCCCAGAAACTTCGCCATCGTTGCGTCCTCTCGTCAGGGTGCATGCTCAGGGTGTCTGACCGAGGGCAGTATAGTGGGTTTTTCCCACTCTGGGAAAGCCGCTACGGATTGCCTGAGCGGGCTGCACCTCGTAGAATAGAGGCATGCGGTACCGAGTTGTCATCGAACAAGACGAAGACGGAAAGTTCGTGGCAAATTGCCCGACGTTGCCCGGTTGTTGGAGCCAGGGTGTCAATCGCGAGGATGCTCTACGCAACATCGCCGACGCGATCTCCGGCTATCTGGAGAGTTTGCGAAAGAGCGGCGATCCGATTCCTCCACCGATTACCGAGGAGGTTATCGAGGTGGATGCGTGAGCCGCCTGCCGGTCATCTCCGGAAAGGACGCTGTCGCGGCCTTTGCGAAGATCGGATATCGCTTTAACCACCAGACGGGAAGCCATGTCATCCTGCGACGTGAGACGCCGCCACACCGTCACTTGTCGATTCCCAATCATCGCGAACTTGCCAAAGGGACGCTTCGGGGTTTGATTCGAGACGCGGGCCTGACGGTCGAGGAATTCGCCGCCTTGTTGAACTGACCGAGTCTCCTCGGTTATCTAGTCGGTGCCCATTGATTGCGTTACTCTATCGTTCTACCGAGTGGGATGATTCGTAGTCTTCAACCTTGAGAGACATTGGAGTAGCATAGATGAAAGTCCACGAATATCAAGCCCGGCAACTCCTGCAAAAGGCGGGGGCGCCGGTGCCCAAGTTTGAGGTCATCGACTCGGCCGATCAGGCCCGGACGGCGATCAAAGCCCTCGGCGGCGGCAAGGTCGTCGTCAAGGCGCAGGTCCACGCCGGCGGTCGCGGCAAGGCGGGCTACGTCGTCCTGTCAGACGACGCGGCGGAGATCGAGAAGAATGCCAAGCGGATGCTCGCCGAGCCGATGGTCTCCAAGCAGACCGGGCCGCAAGGCGTGAAGGTCCGCAAGCTCCTGCTCGCCCCGGCGGTGGACATCGTTAAGGAGTATTACGTCGGCATGGTCGTCGATCGGGCCAAGGGCTGCCCGGTGATGATGGTCTCGCGCGAGGGCGGCGTGGAGATCGAGGAGGTCGCCGCGCGGAACCCCGACGCGATCGTCAAGGAGTGGCTGCACCCGCACCTGGGCTTGCAGCCGTATCAGCTTCGGCGGCTGACGGCGGCGCTGGGGTTGGAAGGTGATCTCGCCAAGCAGGCCTCGGCGACGATGGCGGCGCTGGCCAAGATTTTCGTCGAGAAGGATTGCAGCCTGGCGGAGATCAACCCGCTCGTCTTGACCAAGGAGGCAGGCGGCCGGCCGGGGCGGATCATGGCGATCGACGCGAAGTTCAGCTTCGACGACAACGCGCTGTTCCGCCATCCCGATGTCGCCGAGATGTTCGACCCGACGGAGGAGAACCCCAACGAGATTCGGGCCTCCCAGCACAACCTCAGCTACATCGCCCTGGACGGCAACATCGGCTGTCTCGTCAACGGGGCGGGACTGGCGATGAGCACGATGGACATCATCAAGCTGCACGGCGGCGAGCCGGCGAACTTCCTGGACGTCGGCGGCAGCGTGACGAAGGACGGAGCGGTCGAGGCATTCCGCATCATCCTGAGCGACCCCAAGGTCAAGGGGATTCTGGTCAACATCTTCGGAGGCATCGCCAAGTGCGACGTGATCGCCGACGCCCTGATTCACGCGGCCCAGGAGGTCGGCTTCAAGGTGCCGGTCGTCGTGCGCTTGGAGGGCACCAACGTCGATATCGCCCGCAAGATGCTCGCCGAGGCGAAGATCCCGCAACTCCTCCCGGCGGCGGATTTGACGGACGCAGCGAAAAAAGTCTGCGCGGCGGTGTAATGAGTATTGCTTTAATCCGGGATTCTCAGTTCGTCCACTAGCCGGACGACTTCCTGCCAAGCATCTTCAAAGGGGATGAAATCAGGGTCGAGGCTGTCAAAGAGATACTCGTACTCGAAAACGGCTCTCCGTTTGATTTCCTCGTCGAACATTTCTTTGCGAACTTGGATGTCGCGTGCCCTGGCCTTGGCGTCCAGGAATTGGGCGAGCTTGTCTCGGTTCAGCTCCGGGCCGAATTGGCGGACCATTCTCGCAATGTCATAAACGTCTTGCCGACGGTATCGATTCCGAATGCGCTGCTGGAGCAACGCCCGAAGTTTTTCGGCGATAATGTCCTCCAGTATGCAAACGCGTAGCAGCGCCGAAGTTGATTCGACAAGCCGCACGGAGCGCGTCTCGCAAACGATGTCATTGATGCTGACCTCCAGTACGACGACCGACGAATAGTTTCGGGATGTTGTTTCAAAATCCGCGTAATACCGATCGCCGGGTACCTGAAATGCGATCGTCACGTCGTAGGTCGGCATTGTCTTGTCCAAGCCGGACGGTTCGCGGCGAATTTTTTGACTTCGCAGCTTCAATCCGAATCGTCGGCCGCCGTGTTGGAGCGTCGGATCGAGCAGCATCCGAATCTTCTCGGGGTCGTCGGGAAACTCCGCCGAGGCGCTGAAATCCAGATCGACGGTGCTTCGAGGGTTTTGATAAATGAATCGCAACGCGTTGCCGCCTTTGAAGGCGACCGTGTGGCCCCAAGAAGCCGATGCGATGCTTTCAAGGACGACGAATTGCACGAACCTCTTGCGGGCTTCGTCGAGCGTCGTCTTGTGAATCGCTCGCCACGAATCCAGCTCATTCAGAGAGGTCGGATAGAGGCGGCGGGCCATGTCATTCGTCATGCAACACCGCGATCACGTCGTCGGGAACGTTGATTGAAAGATTCCATCGTTCGGAATAGGTCGAAGCGTAGGGGCGACTCGGGACTAGCTTCATCGAACCTCCTCGCTGGAGGTCGGATCGCCATTGGGAAAGTCTCGGGTGATCGAGCTTCAATTGTTCTAGAACAAAGCCCGCTCGCTGGAAAAGAACGCCGCTTTCGAACCGCTCGACGTACTGAATAAGCGTGTCCAGAGAGAGACGATCCTTGGCGGATCGCCACACGCGCAGCGCGTTCATGATGCCGCCGGCCTTGTCCGGAAGGCGGATCGCGTCGAGCAACGTCCTTTCCAGGTCGGTCACGTAGATCGGAAGCCCCGCGAACGTGGCCATCGTATGGCCGAAGTCTCGCTGCCCGGCCGAACGTGTCCAATCGACCGATGTGCCAACGACTTTTTGTGGAAGAGCGTTCCTCGGTCGCTCGAGATCAAGCCAGTCTTCGGGCGTTGTCCCGAGTGGGATTCGTTCTTGTTTCGTGTTCTTGAAGTGGTAGGCGAAGATCGTCCGCGGCAGTTCTTTCGTAAGGCCGTGAATCGAAAGCGCCGTCCAGTGGCAGAAAACAGAGGCGGGGTTTGCCTCTTGTACGATGTGTTCTGTTGCGACGGGAAGAAGGTTTGCAAACGGAACCATGACCTTGTAGACGGACTGTACTCCGTCGATCGGTTCTAATACGCCGTTTGAAACCAGGTGGCGAACTATCCGCTCCGCTGTCTGGTAAGTCGGAAGAGGTCCGCCGTCTTCAGCGCAAGTTCGCCGTGCGAGGATTAGCGTGCGCCAAGTCGACGTGATTCGCCGCCGTTCCTGACCAAGAGTGGACAGTAATTGACTCGCAGATGTCTTTATCCACATTATTTACGTAGCGTTATTGGCAGCTTTAACATTATTTATTAAATAAGCGACAGTAAAGAAATAATCGTCATGACTAACGTCCTCAGGACGTTAGTCATGACGATACACGGTTGTCAATGCATGATTATCAACTAAAAGTCAAAATGCCATAAGCTATTTATATACAGTGCTTTATGGCCGTACAAATCGGTATTTGTGTTAAAAAGCAGCGATTCCGTAGATAACTTCGCTTGTCAGAATCTCTGGAGTTTACTCGACGTAGTTGGAACCTTCCGCTCGTCTAGTGGCTTTTAGAATGGTGAAGACCGTGCGGGTCGGTGATCCGGCCCGATGGGTAAGAACGCGAGAAAAAGATGGAATTGCAGGTCGCCCTGTACCAAGCGGGCTTTGAGGTTGGCGACGCGGATGCGGAGCTGATCGAGCGGGCCAAGTCGCAGATCGGCTGCGGCGGACGGGATCGCGAGGCCTTCGCGATGATCTATCGGAGGCACTACGCGCTCGTCGCCGGGTACATCCACCGCCGCGTGGGCGACGCCCATGTGACCGAGGACCTTGTCGCGGATACGTTTATGACCGCCCTACGTTGCCTACCGAAATATCAGCACCGCGGCGTGCCGCTCAAGGCCTGGTTCTATCGCATCGCGACGACGTCGGTGAACCGCTGGGCGCGGCGGCAGCGGAGCTGGTTTCGTCATCTCGCCCAACATTCCACGGCGGCAGGCGCTACGGCTCAAGTGTCGGATCGCGCTGACGCTGAGGGCGAGGTCGATCGCGACCGCGTCCGCCGGGCCTTGCTCGCGTTGGCCCCTAAGTATCAATCCGTGCTGTCCCTTCATTATCTGGAAGGTCTGAGTGTGGAGGACGTGTCGCAGGCGCTAGGGTGCCGCCTGGGCACGGTGAAGTCGAGATTGTCGCGCGGCCGCGAAGCCCTGCGCGAAAAGTTACTGCGTGGTGGGAGGTCTTAACCGTGTCAACCGATCATGATCCCGTCGATAGAGCGCTCGAATCCCTACGTGTCAGTTCGTGGACCCCGACAACCCCTAACCCCTTACTCGAGGAGAGACTCATGCAAGAGTTTTCAAAGAATCGTTCCTCCCGTTTCATCGCTCGTCGCCCGGCGCTCATCGCCGCGTGCGCCATCGTTCTGGTGGGCGGCGGGGCCTTCGCCGCCGCCGGTGGGATAAACCTCATCAAGCGGTTTTTCGTCACCGTCGATATCGCGGGCCAGCCGGTCCAACTCGAACTCCAGCCGGTCGGCGACAACACCCAGGAAGGCACATTGGATACTCAACTCGCGGATGGCCGACAGGCCAAGATTCACGTCCAGCGCGTCGACCGCGTCGATGCCGACACGAACGAGCACAAGATGCAGGTGCGCGTGAACTTGACCGGCGAGGACGGCCAATCTGAAGCCTTCAATGACATGGAGATTACTCGCGGCGACGGCCCCGGTCAGTCCGAGCAGACCTACACCGTCGCGGACCTCGGCGACGCCGAGCCGGCCCATCAGTGGGTCAATGCCCAGGGCGAGAGCCGCGCGGTCTATCTGATTGAGGATGAGGACAGCGGTAAAATTCGCGTCTTCACGACCAAGTCGCAGCCCGACGGCACGACCGTCGTCCGCATGGCGGCTCAGCTCCCGGCGGGTCGCGGCTTCGATACGAGTCCGGAGGCCGCGACCGACGACAGCGGCATGGTCACACTGACCTGGGACGATGGCGGCGGGGACCACGTGAACAAGCGAGTCATCAAGCTGATGGACCGCACGTCCGTGGACCCAAATGCCCCGATCGTGGCCGACACGCCCGAGGGGAGAATCGAGATCAAAGTCGGGGAGCATGGCGGCGGCCAATAAGCCGTCGGAAGCCTTCGCCGAATGAAAACGAAAGCCCCGGGTGAGACTGCCCGGGGCTTTTCATTTCGTTCCTGTATCGACTTCAAAAACTACCCAGGGATCTTCATGTCCATCACGGCCCTGGAGGGGTCTTTCTCGAAATCTGTTTTGCATTGCTCGGAACAGAAGTGAAGCGTGTAGCCCGAGGTCGTGGCGGCGTACTCCTTCTTGCCCGCCATGCCCAGTCCGCAGCCGGCACACTTGGAGACGATCTTATCGACCGTACCATCCGCCGCGTCCGCCTTGGCCAGCTTGGCGGCCACGGCTTGAGGATCGGCGGGTTTCTTCTCGCAGCCGACGATCCCCGCTGCGATGATCGAAGCCGCTA
>CAYMXF010000103.1:5495-10123 GCA_964393935.1 uncultured Planctomycetaceae bacterium | reverse complement strand
CGCGTCGGCCTCGTCCCGCTGCATGAACATCGCGTGGGGGTCGATGAGGTTGTCCAAGGAATAGCAGATATCGACGAACCGTTCGACTTTTTCAAAACCCAGGCGATCGACATGGCGACGGATGCGCGTCGCGTGGTTGGCCATCTCGTCCATCATCTTGCGGTGGGTCTTGCTGAACCAGAAATTATTCTTGAAGAAGTCGCAGTGGGCATAGACGTGGGCCATGACCAGCTTCTGGTCTACTATCGAGTTGTCCGCCACGAGGTAGGCGTAGCAGGGATCGTTGTTGATGACCATCTCGTAGATCTTGCCGAGTCCGTAGACGTGCTGCTTGCGGAGGCGTTCGTACTCCATGCCGAAGCGCCAGTGGGGATAGCGCTGCGGGAAGCCCCCGAAGGCGGCGATCTCCTGCATGGTGTCGAAGTCGACCATCTCGAAGCGCGTCTCGAAGAAGTCCAGTCCGGCCCGGCGCGCGATTTCGGCGATCTCTCTTGCATATCGGGCCAGATCGGGTCGGGTGTAGTGAAGGCTCATGGGTCGCCGCTATTTGCCGGGGGAGAAGAAGGCCTTGAGGGAATCGTAAATGTCGTCCTTGGTGTTGACGCGGCTGGTGACGACGTTGTCGACGTCGTCCAGGTGCTCGTGGATGACGTTGATGAAGTTGCCGCTGCCGTAGGCGCTGGCCACCTGGCAGTAGCCGAACATGTTGACGCGCGCGAGGAAGAACTCGCGGAGCATCCGGCAACATTCCCGCGAGTCGCTCTCGCTGGAGTTGTCGCCGTCGGAGAAGTGGAAGATGTAGATGTTCCACTCCGCCGGGCTGTAATGCGCGTCGATGACGCTTTTGCAGAGCTTGAAGGCGCTGGAAATCTTCGTGCCGCCGTCCTCGCGGACGTGGAAGAAGGTCTGGCGGTCCACTTCGGCGGCGCGGACATCGTGGACGATGTAGCGGCTCTCGATGCCTTCGTAGTTGCGGCGCAGCCAGGCATCGATCCAAAACGCCTCCAGGCGGACGAGTTCCTTCTGTTCGTCGCCCATCGAGCCGGAGACATCCATCATGTAGATGAGCACGGCGTTGGATTGCGGCTTGAGGATGGTCTTCCAACTGCGATAGCGCCGGTCGGCCCGGACCGGGACCACGATGGGATTATTGGGATCGTACATGCCGGCCATGAGTTGTCGGCGGAGGGCGGCGCGAAAGGTCCGCTTGAAATGGCGCAGCGACTCGGGGCCGCTCGTGCGGATGCCGCTGTAGCGGTCCTTCTCCGACGTGATCTGGTGCCGGCCCTTGGGCTTGATGCGGGGCAGTTTAAGCTCTTCGCCAAGGATATCAGCCAGCTCATCGAGGGAGACCTCGACTTCCATGATGTGCCCACCGGGGTTCGTCCCTCCGGGGCCTTTGTCGCCGTCGCCGCTGTCCACGGGATCGCCGACCTGCGCTTCGCCGGCGCCGACGCCGCCGTCATTGTTGTCGCCGTAGCGGAAATGCGGAATCTCAATGCCGCGGACGGGGATGCTGATAAGGTTCTTGCCCTCTTTGCCGATCAGCTCGCCACGGGTGAGGAACTTGCGCAGGTCGTCACGGATCTTGCCCTTGACGATTTGGCGGAACCGCTGGTGGTCTTTGTCGATCTTCAAATACATCCGCGATACCCGCTCAAGCTCGCCGGCCTGCTCTATCAGTATTATACGGGGATCAACCGGGGCCAGACGCCGTCTTTCGAGACGCTACGCACAATATCGGACAGGCGGTAATGGTACTAAAGCAATCATGGGCCGTGCGTAGCGGCGATCGTTGCCCGCGCTCAACAAACCGCGATCCCTGGCCTGTTCGGCGTCAGGGGGCGAAAATGCCGGGATGCCTGTCAGAGTCGTTGCCTTTGATGTCTACGACACGCTTGCCCAGTGGCCGGTTGGCCGGGTGCAGCCGATCGAAGTCCAGCGGCTGCTGGGGCGGTTCGGCATCGAGATCAGCTACCAGGCGTTTGAGGCGGCGAGGCAGGCGGTCTTTTTCTTTGACTGTCCCAAGCGGGAGATTTTGGGCTGGACGGACTACCTCGCCCTCGTTTTCGCGCGGATGGGGGTGAGGGTGTCGGTCGATTTGCTGGCGTCGATCGCGGCGATGTACGAATCGCGGAATGACATGGAGATTTTGACGGACGCAGTGAAGGCGATAGAAGGGGCGCGGGCGGCTGGGATGACGACCTGCGCGTTCACGACGCTGCCGCGCTTCATGATCGGTCGGCAAAAGCACGAGTTGCTTTCGCGGCTGGATCATTATTTCGACGCGGCCGCGACCGGTTTTGCCAAGGGGCATCCTGCGTTTTACCGCCGGATCACGGAGTTGCTAGATGTTTCGCCCAGGGAGATTTTGGCGGTCGGCGACGATCCGATCTGCGACGTGGAGTTGCCACGTGAGGCGGGGTGGCAGGCGGTGTTACTGGATCGCTGTAGCTCTCTTGTTGAAAGTCGGCTTTCTTCCGGTCGAATCGACTCGTTAGACAAATTGATGGCATACTATTCTTGATGATCGCCTTACGAGTGTCCTTATGAGATCGTCTGAACTAAGAGCTTGGCATCGGTATAGCTCGAACCATCGCCAGTTGATTGAGCGGAGCGAGCGATGCGGTTGCTTTTATTGTCTTGCGATATTCCAACCGAGCGAGATTCAGCGATGGATTGACGTCCGTGTGGGGATAGGGAGAACCGCACTGTGTCCTCGGTGCGAAATCGATTCGGTCATTCCGTCGGCCGCGCCCGTCGATCCTACAGAGACTTTTTTGCTAGAAATGAGGGACTATTTTTTCTGAGGATTTACTCCGAGTGGTACCGCTCTACGGTCTTCTACTTTTGCATCATGCGTTCAATGAAGCCGGTGTCGATGTTGGAGTTCAGGAAGTCGGAGTGTTGGAAAATTTGACGGAGCAGGGGGATCGTCGTCTTGAGCGGGGCGATGTGGAACTCATCGAGGCAGCGGCGCATCGCCCGGACGGCCTCCTCGCGGTTCTTGCGATGGACGATCAACTTACCGACGAGCGAGTCGTAGAACGGGCTGATCGTGTAGCCGGCGCAGGCGTGCGAGTCGAAGCGGACGCCCAGGCCGCCGGGCGGGCGGAACTCGATGATGGGGCCTGGCGAGGGGCGGAAGCCGTGGTCGGTATCTTCCGCGTTGATGCGGACCTCAATCGCACAGCCGTTGTGGGGGATGTCTTTCTGGCGGAGCGTCAGCTTCTCGCCGGCGGCGATGCGGATCATCCACTTGATCAGATCGACGCCGGTGACCAGTTCCGTCACAGGGTGCTCGACCTGGATGCGGGTGTTGACCTCGAGAAAATAGAAGGTGCCGTTCTTGTCGACGATAAATTCGACGGTCCCCGCGGAGAAGTAGCCGGCAGCCTCCACGAGCTTGACGGCCGCCTCGCATAACGAGCTACGCGTGCGATCGTTGATCGCCGGCGAGGGGGATTCCTCGACGAGTTTTTGGTGCCGGCGTTGAAGGGTGCAGTCGCGCTCCCAGAGATGGACGCAGTTGCCGTGTTGGTCGGCCAGGATCTGCACCTCGACGTGGCGCGGCTGCTCGACGAGTTTTTCGATATAGACGCGGCCGTCGCGGAAGGCGTTTTCGGCCTCGGTTCGGGCGTTGCGAATTTGCGTGCGGAGCGTGGCCTCGTTGTGGGCGATTCTCATGCCGCGCCCGCCGCCGCCGGCCGCCGCCTTGATCATCACGGGATAGCCGATCTCAGCGCTGATCTTCACGGCCTCGTCGTCTTCCTCGACGACGTCCTCGCTGCCGGGGACCGTCTTCACGCGGGTTTTCTTGGCGAGCTTCTTGGCGGCGGCCTTGTCGCCCAGCAGGCGGATGGATTCGGAACTGGGCCCGATGAACTCGATCTTGCTCGCGCGGCACTGCTCGGCGAAGTCGGCGTTTTCGGCGAGGAAGCCGTACCCCGGATGAATGGCGTCGACGTTGGCGACTTCGGCGGCGGCGATGATCCGGTCGGCGCGGAGATAGCTCTGCGATGCGGGGGCGGGTCCGATGCAGATCGCCTCATTCGCCAGCGTCAAGTAGGGCGCGCCGCGGTCCGCTTCGGAAAAGACGGCGACCGTGTCGATGCCCATCTCGCGGCAGGCGCGGAGGATTCGCAAGGCGATTTCGCCGCGATTGGCGACGAGGATCTTGGAGAACATCCGTTTTTGCACGCTGCCCTTGGCGGGTTTGCGCGAAAAGGCGTCCGCCATTTTGGCGGAGAGGCCGGCGGTCGCCGAATTGGAATCTTTGCCCGAGGCCATCAACTGATCCGCACCATCATGAGGGGCTGACCAAACTCCACCGGCGCGCCGTTGCGGACTTCGATGGATTCGATCGTTCCGGCCTTCTCGGCCTTGATCTCGTTGAAGACCTTCATGGCCTCGATGATGCAGACCACGGTTTCCGGGCTGACCTTATCGCCGATCTTCACAAAGGGGGGCGACTCGGGATTGGCAGCGGAGTAAAAGGTGCCGACCATTGGAGAGGCGATCGGCTGGAGACCGGGGTCGGCCGCCGACGCCGGCGCCGGCGATGCCGCGCTGGGGGCGGCTGGCGGATGGGCATGGACCGCCATCATCGGGGGCGGCATGGGGTGATG
>CAYMXF010000103.1:0-5395 GCA_964393935.1 uncultured Planctomycetaceae bacterium | reverse complement strand
CGTCGTTTGACGCTCGTGGTGGCGGCGGCTCATCAGGTTGACGAGGCTGCGGAGGAAGGGCACGCCGCGATTCCACCCAAACCGCGTGACACAGCCGCGATAGCCCGATCGAAGGACGCCGCGGGCCATCGCGTGGTTGTAGGGGCTGGGGCCTTCGATTCCGCCGAGGACCAGGAGGAGCCCGCGACGACGGCGGCGCGGCGTGTCGGCCAGAGCGGGCAGCCTCGGCCACCAAAATATACTGGCGATTTTGACGAATACCCCCATGAGCGGATCGATCATGCCGGTCAGGAGCGCGAAAACGCTCCAGTAAAAGGGATATTGTCGTACGGGAGTGGGCAGCGCTGAACTGAGGTTGGAACCCGACATTCATTCGGACCCTCACCCCGATCCTCTCCCTGGAAGGGAGAGGGGGCGGTCAGGCGCGTTCCATATATTCCCCGGTACGCGTGTCGACGCGGACGACCTCGCCGTTGGTGATGAACGGTGGAACGCGGACGACCAGGCCGGTCTCAAGCACCGCCTCTTTGCTCTGGTTCGTGGCGGTCGCGCCTTTGACGACCGGCGGGGCGTCGGTGACGGTCAACTCGACGGTGTTGGGTAAATCCACGCCGACGACCTGGCCGTCGACGAACTTGGCCATGACGCGCTCATTACCTTTGAGGTATTTGTCGGCGTCGGGCATGATTTCCTTGGGGACGTTGATCTGATCAAAGGTCTTGGTGTCCATGAGGACGAAACTGCCGCCGTCCATGTAGAGGTACTCGAACTGCTTGTCCTCGACGTGCGGCGTTTCGAGGTCTTCGTCCATGTTGAAGCGGTTGTCGATGACCTGGCCGGTCTTGAAGTTTTTTAGCTTGATTTGCATATAGCTTCGCCAGTTGCCCTTGGCGACGCGCTGGGAGTCGTGAACGAACCAGAGCTTGCCTTCGTAGATGACGGCTTGGCCTTTTCGGATGTCGGTGGCTTTCGGCATGGTGTCTTCCTGGCTAGCGATTCTGGGCCCTTCGTTCCGACGGCGGATCTTCCAGCTTCGGATACCGGGCGATAAGTTACTGTGGATTCGAGCCTTGCAGCTTCCCGTCGGCGATGGGGAACGTCCCACGCATGATTCTAAAGACGACGGGGCTTTGTAGTCGCCCTAGTGTACAAGAAAGTTATAGTTTAGACAAAGGGACAATACCCTCGGAGCGTTAGGTTCATTATGGAGTTCCTGTTCGAGTTAGTTCTCGAAATCGGCGGTATCGTCGAATGGCTTGTTCGCACGAAAGCGAACCCGCCTCGGCGAAAAAGCTAGGAGTCTTGCATTGATCCTCGCGGACATGGCGAAGTTTGTCGGCGCGAAGGTCGCCACGGCCCTGATCTTTATCGCCGTGGCTGCGGGGGGCTATTGGTGCTACCGGAACCCCGAGGCGTTGAAGGCGACGGCGCAGGTCGTGAAGCTCACGATCATCTGGGTCGTCGTCGCGGCCGCGCTGCCGTGGTCGAGCTATCTTTTCATGCGGCCGCTCCTGGCGAAGCAATCGGGCATGCAGTCGGCCGGAAGCGCCGCGGCGACCTCGATCGCGGTCATCGGCGTATACACTCTCGTGGACATCCTGCTCGCCCTGTGGATGGCGAGTTGGAGCATCAACGGCGGCTTCACGTGGATCGTCCTCATTCTTGGTTTTGCAGCGGCGGCGGCTTATAATTTCGTGATCTGCGAGTCCTTGGCAAGGCACGCGGATTCGTGATCCGTCTTCGCACGCCCCGTTGTTACTCAATGGGAAAGGGATCGCCATGACCGGGCCGCAGGTCGGTGAGCGCATCAGTGAATACGTCCTCGACGCGCTCGTCGGGGCGGGCAGCTTCGGGCAGGTCTGGAAGGCGCACCATCACGTCTGGAAGGACGAGATTGTCGCCATCAAGGTCCCGACCGATTCCCAGTACGTCCGCAATCTTCAAAAGGAAGCCTGCACAATCCACGGGCTGCGGCACGCGAACATCGTTCGCGCGATCGGATTGGACCCGTACGCGGAAACGCCGTACCTGGTCATGGAGTTCGTGGACGGTCAATCGCTTGCGCAGTTGATCGCCGCGAACCCGCAGGGGATGCCGATTCGAGCCGCGGAACAAATTCTTCGCGGCGTGCTGAAAGCTTTGGAGTGCGCGCATGCCGGGGGCGTGATTCACCGCGATATCAAGCCGGCGAACCTCCTGGTGGCCGGAGCCGGTCGACGGCCTGTGGACCAGATTCGCAGCGAGTACGTGAAAGTCACGGATTTCGGCTTGGGCCGCGCTGGCGAATTGACTGCCACCAGCATTCTGCAATCCGGCAGCCTGCTCGCGGAGGACGGCAAGAGCATCTCCGGAACGCTGGCGTACATGGCCCCCGAGCAGCGCGACGGAGGACAGACCGACGCCAGGAGCGATCTTTACTCGGTCGGCATCGTGCTGTTTGAGATGATCTGCGGCGAACGGCCCAGCGGTAGCGATCTGCCGTCGTCGCTTCGCGAGGGGCTGCCGGCGTGGGTCGATGCGGTTTATACGCGGCTACACACGCGGCATGATCGGCGCTTCGCGAGTGCCGCCGAGGTGCTGCGGGCGATGCAAACTTCACCGATGGCGACCTTCGTTTCGAGTCGCGTCGATCTGCCGCCGCTGCCGGGACCGAAGGCGGCGTCGCGCGTGGGCGGCAAGAGTGAGTGCCCGTCCTGCGGCCACGTCGGCGAGGAAGGCGACAACTTTTGCATCATGTGCGGCGAGAAGCGTTCCGGCCATGTGCGGCGATGCCCGACCTGCGGGGCGTATCCGTCCACGGAGGACCTGTATTGCATCTTATGCGGGGCGGTCTTGTCGGCCGCGATGGGGTGACGCCGATGTTCGTTTGGTGGAGCACGGGGATGCCGCTTATCGGGTTCATCTTTGCCGCGGTGATGTTCATCGTCGTGGTCTATTCATTCGTCAGCGCCGTCCGCGGGCATGGCTGGGAGATGGAAGACATGATGGGCAACGGCCCTTGGGGACGCGGCGGGTCGCGCCGGTCCGACGCCGGCCGCGATCCGGATTGGGAGTGCGAGCGATCGACGTGTCGGGCGATGAATCCCGGTCACGCGCGATTCTGCCGAATGTGCGGGCGGCGGCGATCAGAGCCGCGACCGTAAGGGAGCGCCGTGGTGCTAACGAAGCGGGTTGATATACGATTTCAACATCGCCGCACTCGACGAACGGATTGGAACGCATGAAGACGCCGACCGAGCATGCGCTGGAGACGGAGTCGGCCTATCTGGCCGGCGTGCAGGCCAACCTCAAGGCGGCCGGCTCGAGGTTCGTCCGCGGCACGAGTTTCAAACACGAGGAGCACGACGACGGCGAGCGCGTCCGCGCCGCGATGATCGAACGCCGCATCTACGACAAGCCGCGCTATGCGAACATGCCTCACGGTCGGGGTTTTACGGTTCGCGGTTATGAGCGCCGCTGGGTCTTTGGACGACGGCTGCGAAGCGTGACGACCGCGACGGTCCTGGCCCCGCCGGAGCCGCTGCTTTCGTCGGACGGATCGGCGCCGCCTGTGACGGTCGCGCAGCTAAACGCGCACGTGCGTAACCTAATTGTGGACCATCGGACACCGCATGTGATCGGCGTTTGCAGCCCGAGCGGCTTTGATCCTAGCGTTCTCAGCGCTTTACCGGAGTCGCCCAACGTTTCGCTCGTATTGGTCTCCCCCAGCGAGGGCGGCGGCTGGCGGGTGGCCTGCACCGGCAGGAAACTGGACGATCGGCTCCTGGCGCTGTTTGATCCCGAGGACGGCCGCCAGAAAATAGAACGCGTCCGCAGGGAAATTAGAGAGCGGAGCACCGACCTGCTGACCGGCGGGTTATCGGCCGGCGGTCTGGCGTCGCGGTTACAACTGCCGCCGAAGGTCGTGCAGGCGGCGTTCGAGGCGGCGTCGCGCGACGATCCCGAGCTTCGCGTGGCGAGGCGGTCGGGCGATTATTTGCTGTATCGCGGAGCGCCCGCCGCGGCGGGCGAGGAGGATAGCTCGATGTCGCTGGCACAATGGATCAAGAGCCTCTTTTCCAGCGCCGGTGAGGAGGCGCGGAAGATCGACGTCCTCGCCGAGCGGCGGGCATCGCTTTCCGATCGCCTCAACCGGATGTACGAGGACATCGGCAAGCTGGAAAAAAAGGAGTCGCAGCATATCGATGAGGGCAAGGCCGCGACGTCCAACGTTGTCAAGCGCCGCGTCGCTTCGCAGATCAGCCACCTGCGCAAGGATATTTCCCGCTGCAACACCAGCGCGGCGATGCTCAGCAAGCAGATCAACATCATCAGCACGCACATCCATAATCTGGAGTTGGCCCAGACCGGCAGCGTCGCGCAGCTCCCGACCGGCGATGAGCTGACCGAGGCGGCGGTGAACGCCGAGGAGATTTTGGAGCAGCTCGCGGCCAGCGACGAATTGGTGAGCGGTATGGAGATCGGCATGGCGCAGTCGGCGATCTCGTCCGACGAGGCGGCGATCATGAAGGAATTGGAAGCGCCGGCCGCCGAGAAGTCGCCCGAGGCCAAACCGGCGGAGGCGTCGCCGGAGTCGGTCGCCGAGTCAAAGTCCAAGTCCCGGCAGCAGCGCGACAAGGCGCAGGCGGAGTAGTAATGACGAATGACGAATTACGAATTACAAAAGGGGGTTCGGCGTACTGTCCTTCTTTCGTAATTCGTAATTCGTCAATCGTAATTTTGGATTGAGCAGATGGCTCTATTTGACTGGTTGACAAAAAAAGGTAAGCCCCTGTCTTCGATGACGAGGCAGGAACTTCGCCGCCAGGAGCTATTGCTGGCGCGCGACCGCGAGCAGCTTTTGAAGCGGATCACCGACGCCGCCGCGAAGAAGCAGGACATTTTTGAGCGCGGCCGCCAGGAGAAATCGCCTGAGCTGCGGCGGATTCTCGCGCAGGAGTTCGATCTGAAGACGACCGAGCAGATGATGACCGGCCGGCAGCTCAATATCCGCAGCAAGGAGTTCTTGACGGTCTCGCGGATGCGGATGCTCCGGGAGAACGCAGAGCGGGCCAAGGCGCGGGGGTCGAAGCTGGGCCTCATCGGCGAGCGGGACATCCTCGTGCTGGAGAAGTTGATCGAGAACGACGCGATTACCGCGGAGATGTATCAGGAGCGGCTGGATTCGATGCTTCAGGTCGGCGCCGAGGACGGGGAGTCGATGCTCACGCCGGGCTCCAAGCAGGTGCTCGACGTCTGGGAGCAGATGGACACGGGGCTGATGAAGGACGCCGGGCAGGCGTTTGACGAGGCGGATCGGCGCGTGCGGGAAAGGCATCAGGCGCAGGCGGAAGGAGCCTGACCATGATCATCGCGGAATCAAAAATCGGTTGGAGGTGTCACGATGTATGAGGTC